>RFHT01000484.1 GCA_003696835.1 Bacteroidota bacterium | reverse complement strand
GTTTTCGCAAGCCCGGCGCAGCCTACGCCTGCGCGACTCCCACAGAGCGTTGGCCCCGTCGCCTCATCGGGAACTGGGGAGGCTCGTGTGGCTGGTATTCAGGCGACAAGTTTTTTGGTTACTTTTTTTGAAAAAAAGTAAAGAATGCAGCAATTGGAAACAAGTAGCATGCAGCAGCAGCCTCCACATAGTTTCAAAACCAAAATAGGGGCAACACACAAATGTACACACATAAATCTTATTTTTTTTCGGGAATTATTTGAATTCTTATATAAATTAAGGCCCAAACAGCACATTGCTCAACCCACAGACAAATGATGAAAACCTGCTTAACAATGGAATTGCTTGTGCTCTGCCTGCTTGGGAGCATGGGATGCAGGCAGTCAGCCGCCCACCTAGAAGAGCCGGAAGAAATCAGCCGCCGCACCTACAGCGAAGACATACAGGAGGTGGACACCGCCCGCGCAGTGGAGGGCACCTTTTACCGCGAGCTCCTCACCAACGGCAAGCTGGAGCCCCGCCAGCTGGCGGAGCTCAAATTTCGCACCACCGGAGAAATCCTGGAGGTGCGGGTACACAACGGCCAGCGCGTGCATAAGGGCGACACCCTGGCCGTGCTGGAGCACTTCCGCCAGCAGGTAGAGCTGGAGCAGGCTCAGCAGGCCCTGGAAAAGGCCCGCCTGGAACTCAAAGACGCCCTCATCCTGCAGGGCTTCACCATCTACAAGGACTCCGTTCCACCCGAGCAGATGAAAATGGCCGAAAACAAAAGTGGCTACGCCCAGGCGCAGTCCCAGCTCAGGCTGGCACGCCGCCAACTGGAGGACGCCTTCCTGCTGGCTCCTTTTTCGGGCCGCATAGCCGACCTGCAGGCACGCCCCTTCAATGCCACCACCAATTACGAATACTTCTGCCGCCTCATAGACGACCGCGTGTTTGAGGTGGTGTTTGACATTCTGGAGCCGGAGCTGGCCCAGGTGAAGCCCGGCCAGCCGGTGGACCTGAAAGCCCTGGCCATACCTAACAAAACCTACCAGGGCGTGATACGCGAAATCAACCCCCAGGTGAATGAGGCCGGCATGGTGCAGGTGCGCGCCCGCGTACAGCAGCCCGCAGGGCTGCTGGCCGGCATGAACGTCAGCCTCAGCCTGCGGCAGGCCTTGCCGCAGCAGCTCATCGTGCCCAAAGAAGCCGTCGTACTGCGGCAGGGCCGCGAGGTGGTCTTCACCTGCGTCAACGACACCGCCCTGTGGAACTACGTCACCATTGGCCTGGAAAACAGCCGCCAGTACACCATCAAGGAAGGCATACAGCCCGGCGATGTCGTCATCGTGGACGGCAACCTCAACCTCGCCCACAAGGTGCCTGTGAGGGTGAGGGAAGGAAGTGCTGAAAGCCACTAAGAACACCCAGGGCACGAAGAAGATCACGAAGCACTTTTATCATCATTCAACGTGTGATTTTAGTTTTTCATTCTTAACAAAAACAATAATGAAAATTACCCAAAAGCTGGTGAATGAGATTGCTTATGAAATAGTAGGTTGTGCCATTGAAGTACACAAACAAATGGGACCTGGATTGATGGAATCTGTTTATGAATTGTGCATGATAGAAGAGTTGCAAGACCGCGGCTTAGGAGTAGCTTCGCAGGTAAAAATTCCCCTCTTATATAAAGGAAAACCTTTGGATAAATGGCATGTGCTGGATTTGCTGGTAAATGACCTGATAATTGTTGAGTTAAAAGCTGTTGAACAGATTATTCCACTTTTTAAAGCCCAATTGCTTTCATACCTCAATCTGGCGCAAAAACCCAAAGGCCTGCTCATTAATTTTCAATGCATGAACATTAGCAAACAAGTAGTTCCATTGGTTAGTTCGGCATTTGCCCAGCTACCCCCTGACTGATGCAATCATCCTTTGTGTAACTCTTTGTGTTCTTTGTGACCTTTGTGGCTAACAACATCCTGAATCCCAAAAATGGTTTCATTCCTCATACATCGTCCCGTAGCCGTACTCATGAGCACCCTGGCCGTATGCATACTGGGAGCCGTGGTGGCCCTGGTGCTGCCCGTATCCCTCATGCCGGAGGTGGACATACCCGAAATCAGCGTACACCTGCGCTACCCCAACAGCCCGGCCCGGGAAATCGAGCAGCTGGCTACCACCCCCCTGCGGCGCGAGCTGCTGCAACTGGCCCACCTCGACCAGATAGAAAGCGAAAGCCGCGACGGCCATGCCCTCATCCGCCTCAAATTTGACTTTGGCACCCACATCGACTATGCCTTTTTAGAGGTGAATGAGCAAATTGATGCAGCTATGGGGCGTCTGCCTCGCGATATGCCCCGCCCCCACATCATCAAGGCCAGTGCCACCGACCTGCCCGTGTTTTACCTCAATGTGAGTTTTCGCCACCCCGTAGATGAAAGCAAGCTGCTCGAGCTGAGCGAATTTGCCGACGCCCTGCTGCGCAAGCGCATCGAGCAGCTCGAAAGCGTGGCCATGGTGGACATGACGGGCTTGTATGCGCCCGAAATCCGCATACTGCCCAACATGGAGCTGATGAAAAGCCTGGGTATTTCGCAGGAACGCCTGCAGCAGGTGCTGCGCCAGAACAACCTCAACCTGGGCAACCTGCGCATACGCGAAGGCCAGTACGAATACCACATCCGCTTTGCTTCTTTTTTGCGCAGCCCCAAAGACATCGGGCAGGTGTACCTGCAACACCAGGGCCGCCTGCTGCAACTCAAAGACCTGGCCACCATCAGCTACGGTGCCCGCCAGCAGCAGGGGCTCTACCTGGCCGATGGCCGCCCGGCCATTGGCATGGCCATCATCAAACAGGCCGACGCCCGCATGCAGGACATGAAGCAGGATGTGGAAGAAGTGGTGCGCACCTTTGAGCAGGACTACCCAGACCTGCTGTTTACCCCCTCGCAGGACCAGAGCCAACTGCTGGATGCCGCCCTGAAAAACCTGGGCCAGGCCCTGCTGCTGGGCGGGCTGCTGGCTTTTGTGGTCATGTTTTTCTTCCTGGGCGACTTCCGCTCCCCCTGGCTGGTGGGCCTGAGCATACCCGTGTCTCTGCTGGTGTGCCTGCTCTGCTTCTGGCTGCTGGGCATTTCGGTCAATGTCATTTCGCTTTCGGGCCTCATTCTGGGCGTAGGCCTCATGATCGACAACAGCATCATCGTCATCGACAACATTGTGCAGCACCGCCAAAGAGGGCTGGACCTCAGCCCTGCCTGTACTGCAGGCACCAATGAAGTCATTCGCCCCCTCATCAGCTCGGCCCTCACCACCAGCGCCGTATTTTTGCCCCTGGTATTTCTCAGCGGCATTTCCGGTGCCCTCTTTTTCGATCAGGCCATGGCCATCACCATTGGCCTGGGGGCTTCTTTGCTGGTATCTGTCAGCCTGCTGCCCACCCTGTACAGGCTGCTTTATGTGCGGCAGGGCAAAAAGGCGGGGCCTACCTCCTCCCCTTTACGGCTGCTCAGCTACGAGCGGCTTTACGAGCGAAGCATCCGCTGGGTGTTTCAGCACCGGGGCCTCATACTGGCAGCTTTTCTGCTGCTCATGCCCCTGGGGGCAGGCCTGCTGTACCTGCTGCCCCTGCAGCGTTTTCCCCACATTGGCCACCCCGACCGCATCCTGCACATCCACTGGAACGAGCCCCTGCACCTGGACGAAAACCGAAGCCGGGTGCAGGCGCTGCTCACCCACCTGGGCGCCGGGCTCAGGCAGAGCAACAGCCGCATAGGCGCCCAGCAGTTTGTGCTGAACAAGGCCCATGAGCTGAGCACCGCAGAGGCGCAGATCTATTTGCTGGCCGAAAGTGAAACAGCCCTGATGTCCATGCTCGATACCGCTCAAAGCTGGCAGCAACAACATTACCCCCGCGCCCGTTTCCGGGCAGAGGTGCCTCCCAATCTCTTTGAGCAGCTCTTTGCCAATGAGCTGCCACCCCTGGTGGCTGAAATCAGCATGCTGGAGGAAAACCGCCTGCCGGAGCTGGCACAGATTCAGGCCGTTATTGCACGTTTGCGGCAGGTACTGGGGCTGCCGCTGGCACCGCTGCCTTCGCGGGAATACCTTTCGGTACAACTGCTGCCCGAACGCCTGGCCCAGTACGAGGTAGAGCACGAGCAGCTTTTCCAGCGGCTGAAGGCGGCCTTTAACGCATGGAAAATGGAGGAAATCAACTCAGGCTACCAGCTCATCCCCGTGGTGATGCAGGGCGGCCAGCAACAGGTGGAAGCGGTGATTGCCCGCACCACGGTGCCCAATGTGCGGGGTGAAGCCATTCCCGTGTCAGCTCTGATCAGGTTGCGCTACAAAGAGGACTACCAGCAGTTGCAGGCGGGTAAAACGGGCCCTTATGTGCCCCTGGCTGTGGACACCGACCCGCAGCAAGCCCAATGGCTGATGCCCCGCATGCGTGAGCTGATTCAGGCCGAAAGCGGCCTGAGTGTGCATTTTTCGGGCAGCATATTTGCCAACCGCCGCCTGCTGCTGGAGCTGGGCGTGGTCATGGGCCTGGCCCTGCTGCTGCTGTATTTTATCCTGGCTGCCCAGTTTGAGTCCCTGCTGCAGCCCCTGGTCGTGCTGCTGGAGGTGCCCATGGACCTGGGCGGAGCGGCCTTGCTGCTATGGCTGGGCGGCTCCAGCCTCAACCTCATGGCCATGATTGGCATGGTGGTGATGAGCGGCATCATCATCAACGACTCCATTTTGAAAATTGATACCATCAACCGCCTCAGGCGGGAGGGGCGCCCCCTCATGCAGGCCATCCACCTGGGGGGGCAAAGGCGCCTCAAACCCATTATCATGACCAGCCTCACCACCATACTGGCGGCCCTGCCCCTGCTCTTTGGCCACGACCTGGGCAGCAGCCTGCAGCGTCCCCTGGCCCTGGCCCTCATTGGCGGTATGCTGCTGGGCACCCTGGTGAGCGTGTATTTTATTCCCCTGGCTTATGCCTTCCTCTACCGGAAACAGCAAACTGGCGGCAGGCAGTTCGTGGCTTAGCCGCTTAGGGCAAGTTGCAGGAGTAGTCCCCAACGCTAACATTTCTGCTAGATTCATCTGATGGTCCGAAGCCACCAGATGAACAGGTAGGGACCAGGTAGGTAACTTGGGGCTAAAGCCACGGGCTAATGCCACGGGGCTAACGAACCTGCTTGGCCAGGCCGGGCTTCAGCAAAACAACAAAGAATTTGCCCAACCGCAGCAGGTTTCGTACCTACGGCACGAAAAAACGCTGTGGCACTTCGTGCTACCCATATTTGGGCCCCTGACGGGGCCTGGACGTCCATGACCCCCTTAGGGGTCACATATCGGTAGCATGCCGACCAAAACAGGGGACCCGTGCCGTAGGTACGGAACATGGCAACACAATATGATTTTCTCTGGCTGCGCGGCAGGTAGGAATTTGCCGAAAGCCCCGGGCTAAAGCCGCGGGGCTAAGGAGCCTGCCTGGCCAGGCCCGGCTCCTTAGCCCGGCCACTTTAGTGCCGGGCGAACTGCATCCATTAGTTTTTTTCACAAGCCCCGGGCTAAAGCCGCGAGGCTAAGGAGCCTGCTTGGCCAGACCCGGCTCCTTAGCCCGGTCACTTTAGTGCCGGGCTTCAGCAAAACAACAAGGAATTTGCCGCAAGCCCCCGGGCTAAAGCCACGGGGCAAGGGAACTGAGAAGGCATCTCCACTTCCTTTCAGCCTGCATCCCATATCCCCTGCCCCATTTTTTTCGTATGTTTTTCAGGTGGTGCCAAAATATTTGCAACCCGCCTTCGTCTATCCCCCTATGAAACAGAGCGTGCCTATAGAAGTTGCTGTCGGCAGCGGAGTGGATGACCGGCTTTCAGAAACCGTACTGAGGGAAGGCAAACGCCTGCTGGCCTTTATCCGAAGCAAGGTGTCGGATATTGAAGAGGCCGAAGACATTCTGCAGGACGTCTTTTATCAGCTCAGTGCTACAGGTATAGACTCCATCGAGCAGGTGTCGTCCTGGCTGTTTACCGTGGCCCGCAACCGCATTACCGATACCTATCGCAAGAAAAAGCCAGAGGCGTTTAGCAAGCGCAATGGACAACAAAATGCCGAAGGGCCCCTGACTCTGGCCGAAATTCTGCCCGACTTGTCCAGCGATCCTGAAGAGATTTACCTGCGCAGGCTCATACTGGAAGAACTGGAAGATGCCCTGACCGAATTGCCCGAAGCCCAGCGCGAAGTATTTGTGCTGCACGAGTTTGAAGACAAAAGCTTCAAAGAAATGTCGGAAGAGATGGGCATTCCCCTCAACACCCTGCTGTCGAGAAAGCGCTATGCCGTATTGCATTTGCGCAAGCGGCTGGAGGGCTTGTACAAAGAATTGATCAGTGAAGAAATTTAAAAGATATACAAAACATGAAACCTCAACATTCTCATCATAAAGCTTGTCATGCGAGAGGCCGCTGTATGGGCATGGGGCTCATCGCTATGTTTTTCTGGGCCCTGGTGCTGAAGTTTGTGTGGAACCAACTGGTGCCCGATTTGTTCAATGGTCCCTTCATCAGTTACTGGCAGTCCTTTGGCCTGCTGCTGATGAGCCGCATACTCTTTGGTGGCTGGCGCAGAGGCTGCCATGGAAGAGGACGCTGGCGGGCCCGCTTCAAGGAAAAAATCAGGCAAAAAATGGAAAAAATGAGTCCCGAAGAGCGCAAGCGTTTCAAAGAAGGCTTTAAAAGCAAATGGTGGGACGTCAACGTCTGGGAAGTGGAAGAAGAAGAG
>RFHT01000483.1 GCA_003696835.1 Bacteroidota bacterium | reverse complement strand
GGGGGCCTGGTGTTTCTGTGGTGGTGCAGGGGGGAATCGAACCCCCGACACCAGGATTTTCAGTCCTGTGCTCTACCAACTGAGCTACCGCACCAGCCACGCTTTATTCAAGCGTGCTGCAAATGTAGTATAATTTCTGTGCTTTGTGCAAAATTTTTTTTCGAAAATTGAGGAGCAATACAAAGAGGGAAGTTTTTGCCCGGCGGCGGGCGCAGTACAGCGTAAACGAAGTAACTTTACATCAATGGGACTGCGTAGGATGCAGGCGGGTTGAGTCCACGAGCGTGCACGCACAGACTTGCGCAGGCCTTGCTTGGCTCCTGGCCGATTTTGGGTTCTTTTTTTCGGCAAAAAAGAACATAAGCATCATAACATCTAAGCGCATTTAATTTACCCTGCACTCAGCTGCCGGGGGCTTTCAGCTCCCCTTCGAGGTGGAAGTTCTTGAAGAGGCGCAGGGCATTGCGCACACACATGAGCACCGTCACGGGCCCTATGCGCGGCACATAAATGCCCGCAGCCTGCCGGATGTCGTCGGCAAAGTTTTTTTCCGATGAAAAATTGATGCAAATGGCTCCCGGCTTGATCTCCCTGGCCGATACCCGCGGAAAGGAGGCCGAAGGCACACCGGTAATCACCACATCGGAAATTTTGAGGGCCTCTGCCCGGCTGATGGTGGCATCAAAAGCCTCCCCGTAGCGGAAGATTTGTACGCTGTTGATGTCGAAAGAAAACACCTCGGCCCCGTCGTTGGAGAGCATGCCCGCCAGGGGACGGCCCACCACCTCGCTGCGGTTGAAGATGGTGACGTACTTGCCCCTGAGGGGAAAGGCTTCCTGCTTCCATTCCAGGCATTGCTCCAGGATTTTTACCACCGCCAGGGGCGTGCAGGGCAGCAGCGCCTTGCGCTGCCGGCCGATGAAGCGCTCGTTTTCGTACAATTTGTTGAGCCAAAAGAGGGAAAGCCCCTCTATGTCTTTTTCGGGTACCACGCTGTTGCGCAGCTCGCGGTCTCTCTCCCCCCCAAAAATGGGATAAAACACAAAAATGCCGTGCACGGCCTCATCCTCATTGGCTGCGGCAATGGCAGCAGGCAGCTCCTCTGCAGGCAAACGGCAGAGGTCGAAGGCGATGCCGTATTTTTGGAAAGCTTTTCGCATGTAGCGCGCATAGGTGTGGGCCGGAGGGTCGTCCGTGGCCAAAAAGCCCTTGATGCGGGGCAGGGCGGGTAAGACTTTTACTTTGCGACGTATTTCATCGTCGTAATACTGCTGAGCGCGCTTTAATGGGTCCATATAGTATTCTGGGCAATTTCCCGGTCAAGGTTCAAACATACGAATATATAACGAAATCCCTGTAACTGAGGTACAGCTGCGCACAAAAAGATGGCTGCCTGGCAGGCGGAGTTCAGGCTTCCAGCCATACCACCTTCTCCGAAATTGGGCTGCGATGGGTTTTGCCTGCCTGCTCGTGGTAGCCCATGTAAAAAAAGCCCATGCAGCTTTCGCCTTCCTCCAGGTCGATAAATTCTCCCACATACTGCCGCAGGGCCGAAGAGCTCCAGTAGGCCCCTATGCCATAGGCGGTGCAGCTGAGCCACATATTTTGTACCGAGCAGGCCAGGGCAGCCACCTCTTCCCATTCGGGTACCCGCCGGGCGGGATCGCGCTGCATGCATATCAGCATCACACAGGCTGCGCGGTAGCATTTGTCGCGGGTTTTTTCATATTTTTTGGGCAAAAATTTTTCGGGCGGGGTGGTGTTTTTGTAGGTTTCGGCCAGGAAATCACCCAACCGGTTTTTGGCTTTTCCAGTTAGTACTTTATAGCGCCAGGGCTGCGTGAGCTTATGGGTAGGGGCCCAGTTGGCATCTTCCAGTATGGCCTCTATGATTTCCCGTTCGATGGGTTGGCTGGTGTACATCCTCGGAAAAATGGATCTCCGGCTTCTGATAAACTGGTGTGCGGCTTCTGGTGTCATGTTTGATCGCATTAGGCCCCAAAACTAACAAAAAAATGAAACACAGCTTCAGCCTTTTACTTTGCTTGCTGCTCGGCCTGGGCGGCCTGCGCGCCCAGCCTGCCGAAGGGCGAAATGCCTTGCTGCTAAGTTTCCAGCTCCAATACGACGGCCTGGACGAGTTCAGGGAGTTTTCTTTGGGGCAGTGGGCCCTGGCCTGGAGCCAGCTCGATGGTGGCGGCAATCGCCACCTGCTGGAACTAAACCGCCTGTCCTACAAGGACCGGGTGGACGCCCAAAGCCGGTGGGACAGTCTGCTGGCAGGGCCTATATACCTCAGCGGCGGGCGCTACCGCGACCTGGCCCTGGCTGTTCGCTACCAGTATGCCTGGATGCCTGCCAGGCAAGAGGCTGCCTGGCAGCCCTACCTGGGCCTGGGCGCCATACTGGGCTATGAGTTTCACCTTTTCGAGCCCTACAACAACATGGAGTACCGGCAGTTTACCCAGCGGTGGGCATACCAGGGCGAGCTGGCCGCAGGTTTTGTATGGTCGTGGAATGAACGCATCTTTCTGGACCTCGGCCTGCCCTGGCAGTTTGCCAGCCTGGAGCTCGCCAACCGGCGCAGGGACAATCCCTCCCTGCCCCTGCGGCAGCAGCGGCAAACCCATTTCTTGACAAACTTCCACGCCTACACCCGGCCCCAGCTACGCCTTGGCGCGGGTGTTCGCTGGTAGGGGGGCCTGGCTAAGAAGGTCGCAGGCGGCGCAGCCGCCTGCCCGAAAAAGCTCCCCTCATTTTCAAGGGGGCGGTTGCCACAAATCATTGAAAATGAGTAGATTATACTGAGAGAAAACCCCGTCTGCCGGCGCCAGTTTACAACTGGGGCCGGTAGCAGGGGCCCCAGGCCTGCCGGGGGGTTGCAACCCCCATTGCTATTTTCGCAGCAGTTGTCCCGGTGT
>RFHT01000482.1 GCA_003696835.1 Bacteroidota bacterium | reverse complement strand
TCCCTCAGCATATACCTGCTCGCTTTCCTCACTTTTGCCACTGCCCAAAGTTACCACACCGCCGCAGGTGTGCGCGTAGGCAAGTATTTTGGGCTGACGGTGAGCCAGCGTGTACTACCCAAACTCACCGTAGAAGGCATCTACCAAACCCGCCTCCAGGGCAGTGAGCAATACCTCACGGGCCTGGTAAAAAAACACAACAGCCTGATTGCCCGCAGGCTCAACTTCTACTACGGCGGTGGCGTACACACGGCCTGGGTGGACATGGGCGCAGAAGGCGGCAGCCAAAACTTTACGGGTTTTGACGGCATACTGGGCCTGGAAATGACCATAGGGCGGGTCAATGTGGCCCTGGATTACAAACCTGCTTTTAATCCCGGCCAAAATGACTGGATGCAGAACCAGGGGGGTGTTTCGGTGCGCTATGTGCTCTTCAAATCCAACTCGCCCAAGAGCCGCCAGCGCCAGAAAGGGCGCAGCTACAAACAAAAAAACCGCCAGAAGGCGCTCAAATACCGCAAACGCTCGCTCAAACGCGAGGCCAAAGGCCGGGGATGGTAAGTCCATATCCTGTGATGTATGCCCCCAAAACGGCCCCTCCGTTTTGGGGGCATGCTGGCTTTTAAAGCCGGGGTAGTTTGGTTCTCGCTGGCTTGCTGCTTATCTTTAAGCTTCTTCAGATGAATTCACTCCAATAGCATGAAGAAGCTCTGCCTCAGCCTGTTATTATGGGGGAGTCTGTTGTTTGCGGCTGTGGTGGTGCTGCTTCCCCCGCCTGCCGACCAGCCAGGGCAACCTGTGGCAGCCGTCGGGCCTGCCCTGCCCGGCGACTGGTTTTACCGGCAGCGGGCCTTTCCACAGGGCCACATAGCGCAGGCGGCCTACCGCGGCGCCCTGCGGGCGCGCAGCCGGCAATTACACCAAAAGGCCAGCCGTAGCCGCCCCAATGAGTACGACAACAGCTGGCAGTTTGCCGGCCCTACCAACATAGGCGGCAGAATAACCGACATCGAAATGCCGGCCTCTCGAACGGACGTTATTTATGCCGGCACGGCTTCGGGCGGGATATTTAAGTCGGTGGACCAGGGCCACAGTTGGAGCGCTATTTTTGATGAGCAGCCCAGCCTGACCATAGGCGACCTGGCCATTGCGCCCTCGCGCGAAAGCTGGCTGTATGCCGGTACAGGGGAACCCAATGCCGGCGGGGGCTCCCTGGCCTATGAGGGCATGGGGGTATTCAAATCCACTGACGGGGGCCGCAGCTGGCAACCCCTGGGCCTGAGCCACAGCGGCAGCATTGGCAAAATCGTGGTGCACCCCCGCAGGCCGGAGCTGGTGTATGTGGCGGCCATGGGGCCGCTTTTTGCTCCGGGAGGCGAAAGGGGCGTTTACCGCAGCACCGATGGAGGGGCCAACTGGCAGCGCGTCCTGCACGTATCCGATTCTACGGGTGCCATCGACCTGGCCATTCACCCCTACCAGCCCGACACCCTGTATGCCGCTATGTGGGAGCGCATACGCCGCCCGCACCGGCGGCAGTACGGCGGGGCCACTTCGGGCATATACCGCTCTTTTGACGGCGGCCAAAGCTGGGAAGAGCTAACCAACGGCCTGCCTGCTGCAGCCGCCCAAAAAGGGCGCATCGGCATTGCCATAGCTCCCTCCAACCCGGAAATTCTCTATGCCGTTTATGCCGATGCCGAAGGCAAGCTGCAGGGCATTTACCAGTCGTTTAACCATGGTTCCTCCTGGATACAGCGCAATAGCAGTGGTATCATTGGGGTGCCTTTTATGTGGTGGTTTGGCAAAATATTTATTTCTCCCCACAACCCCCGGAGCGTATATGTGGCCAGTCTGCACCTGCATCATACACAGAATGGCGGCCACCACTGGCGGCAGGTCTTCGAGGGGGCCCACGTGGATCAGCATGCCCTTTACATACACCCGCTGGACAGCAACCTGCTGGTGGCCGGTAACGATGGGGGCATTTACCTCAGCCATGATGGAGGGGAAAATCTCTACAAAGTGAAGGAACTGCCCGTCACCCAGTTTTACACTGTGGAGGTGGATGAGTCTCAGCCGGTGCGCCTCTATGGCGGCACGCAGGACAATGGAGTAAACCGTAGCCTGAGCGGCAGCCACAACGACTGGGAGGCCATCTATGGAGGCGATGGGTTTGTGGTGCTGGTGGATCCCACTGATCCCACCTATGTGTATGCCGAAAGCCAGTACGGCCTGCTGGGCAGGTCAACCGACGGGGGCCGCAGCTTTGTGAGAGCCACCACGGGTATAAGCGGTCGCCGCAACTGGAAAACGCCGGTGGTTTTTGCCCCCCACGACACGCGCATACTGTACTACGGAGCCGAGCGCCTTTACCGCTCCACCAACCGGGCTGTGAGCTGGCAGCCCATCAGCCCCGACCTCAGCGGCGGACCGGGGCTCAACCTGGTCTTTGGCACCATTACGGCCATTGGCCTTTCGCCCTTAAACCCGGAGGTGATCTATGCTGGCACCGACGACGGGCACGTATGGGTAAGTCCCGATGGCGGCCAAAGCTGGAACGACATCTCGACGGGCCTGCCCCGCCGCTGGGTAACCAGTCTGCTGGCCGACCCCCTGCACCCACAGGGGGTGTATGTGTCCTTTTCGGGCTATCGCCAGCACGACCATGCCTCCCACCTGTACAAAAGTACAGACCTGGGCCGTAACTGGACGGACATTTCGGGCAACCTGCCCGATGTACCGGTCAATGAGTGCCTCAAAGACCCGCACGACAGCACCCTGTATGTGGCCACGGATGTGGGGGTATTTTTCTCTGAAAATGAAGGGCAGCACTGGGAGTTGCTGGGCACGGGCCTGCCCGCTGTGGTGATAAGCGACCTGCGGCTGCATGCAGGCAGCCGCAAGCTGGTGGCTGCCACTTATGGCAGGTCGCTCTACACCTACCAGCTACCTGCCCTGCCTACGGCCCTGCCGGGATTGGCGGCACAGGGGGTAAGGCTGTTTAGCCCCTTTGGCAGGGGATTGCGGCTCTATACGCCTGTGGGCCTGCACGCCCGGCTGCAGGGGTACAGCCTACAGGGCAATGGGGGAGACATCCTATTTGAAGGCTATCTGCAGCCGGGTTACCACCAGTTCTCCCTGCCCGGGCAGGCCCGGGCAGGCGGGCTGTACCTGTGCAGGCTGCAAAACCTCCAAACCGGCAGCCAGCTTACCCAAAAG
>RFHT01000481.1 GCA_003696835.1 Bacteroidota bacterium | reverse complement strand
TGCAGGCGGCGGAGACGCACAGCCGTGCTACGAAGTTTGTAGAGCTATTGAAAAAGCTGGAGCAGGAAGACCCCCATTTTTTTGCAGACGTAAAAGGCAAGGCCAAATACACCCTGTTGTTGCCTACCAATGCAGCCATGAACGCCTTTCTGGAGGAATATGCCCAGGTGGACCTCAGTGGTGTCAACCTCACTACCCTGGTGAAGCATCACTTCCTCATTGACCCGGTGGAGTTTCGCACCTTTCGCTCCACCTATTATGTGGCCATGAACCGCGAAATTTTGCCTGCTACGCGCGACCTGAACAATTGTGTGAGTTTTGGCAATGGAGGGCGCATCGTATTGGCCGATGATTTTTGCTCCAATGGCATCATTCACCTCATCGACAAGGTGCTCATCCCCACGCGGAATTTCAATTAGCAGCTTGTTTTCGGCTGGCAGCCAATTCTGCGGCCATGGCCTGTGAACCGGAGGCAATGAAGGTGGCATCGGAGCCGCAGGCCAGCACGCGGTACCCCAGCTCGTAGTAATATTCGTATTGCCCGGGCCGGTGCAACAATACACCGGCTGCTTTTCCGGCCTGCCGGGCCGCAGTGGCCGTTGCTTTGAGCGCCTCCTCAAAGCGAGGATGCTGCCATTGGCCAAATACGCCCAGGGCCAGGCTGAGATCCGATGGCCCCACGAACAACACATCCACCAGCGGCAGGGCCGCAATTTCCTTCACGGCCTTCAGCGCACCCACAGTTTCTATTTGTACCATACTCACCAGTTGATCCTTTAGCTGCTTGCTGTAGGTGTCGAAATCACCACCGTAGCCGGTGGCCCGGACCATGTAAGCTGCCCCTCGCCTGCCATGTGGGGGGTAGTACATGCCCTCCACCGCAGCTCGTGCTTCTTCGGTCGATTGGATCTGGGGATACATGATGCCCCTGGCGCCCATGTCCAGCACACGCTGGCTGCGCGGGCGGGCCGCACTTTCCACCCGCACCAGGGGGCTGGCCGGGCTCCCTTGCAGGGCCTGTAGCTGGGCCAGCAATTCGCGCTCGCTGCCTGCTCCGTGCTCCAGGTCCAGCAGCAGCCAGTCAAAGCCCGCCATGCCCACGATCTCGGCCGAAACGGCCGAGCCGGTATTCAGCCAGCAGCCGTGCACAGCCTGGCCCGATTTTATTTTGTGTTTCAATTCCGGCATATTCTATAGAATGAATTAGTGGTTTTGCTCGTAATAAGTGGCGACCTCCTTTGCTGCACGGCCAAACAGCCGCAATTCATGCCCCCCGGCTCTGAATTTCCAGGTTTTGTAAAACACCAGGGTACCGGGCCGGGCCTGCTGCATATCTTGCCAGCGGATGAAAACCGGCGGGTGAAACAACTGAAAAAATGCCAAAGGCTGCAGGCGAATACCGTTCTGGTGAATGCCCAGGGTCATGCAATTGTTGTAACTGCCCAGCCAACTGAGCTGTAAGCTGCAAAAGCTATAGCTGGAAAGCAGGGTACCGGCCTGTTGCTCGCGAAAGGGAAAGTCCCGTGCCAACTGCCGCCATCCGCCCACATAGGAGATGAGGAAAATAATGCCCACCCACAGGGCAATAAAACCCACGAGAAACAAGGGAATAAGGAGGAGGTACATCATGTTGCAGCCACATTTTTTTCAAAATAACAAAAATCCTTATACCAGAGGAAACACCACTGCCAGCAGCATGGTCACCAGCAGGCCAGCCACCCCCATGATGCTCATCATCACCGTATGGTGCCTGAGGGTTTCGGTTTCTGTCATCCCACTCATTTTGCAAATAATCCAGAAGCCGCTGTCATTCATCCAGGGCAGGGGTTTGGAGCCGCAGCCGATGGCCAGGGCCAGATAGAGGGGATGAAATCCCAGGCTGCCGGGGCTGGCCATGGCAGCCATGATGCCTACGGCCGTAATCATGGCTACGGTGGCTGACCCCTGGGCAAAGCGTACCAGGGCCGTAATGAGGAACGCCAGCGGGAGTACCCCCATCTGAAGCCCGGAGGCCAGCTCCTGAATGCGCAGCCCTACCCCACTCTGCTGCAGCATGCTGCCAAAAGCCCCACCTGCCCCGGTAATGAGGATAATCATACCCGCCGAGGCGAGGGCTTCCTGCACATTGGTTCTGAGGGCTTTTTTGTCTGGTACCTGCCTGTACAACAACAGCAGAGCTAGTCCGGCTGCCAGGCTGAGGGCAATGGTGCTGTTGCCCAACAGCATGAGGCTATCGTACACCCAGGCCTGCAGGCCTGTGCGGCTTTGCGTACCCCAAAGGGTGCGCAGGGTGGTTTGGCCGGCAATGAGCAGTACGGGCAACAAAACAGGCAGCAGAGAAAAAGCCAGGCCGGGCAAAGCCTCGTCTTTATGTTGCTGCCGGGCCTGCAAATCCTCCAGGGAGCTCTCGGCTGTACTGCGTAGCGGCACCGGCCACCGCCGGTGCGACCACCAGGCGTAGGCGTAGCCCGCTGCCGCTGCAAACAAGCCCACCAAGATGCCGCCTATGATCATTTCTCCTATGCCCACTCCCAACTCACCAGCCACAAACAAGGGACCGGGCGTGGGAGGCACCAGGGAATGGGCCATAGCTGCCCCTGCGATGATGGCCAACAGGTAGAGGGCGTATTTGCCCGTATTGCGCAGGGCCAGGGCTCTGGCCAGCGGAAACATCAGGTAAAAAACCGTATCGAAAAAAACCGGTATGCCCAGGGTGAAACCACTCAGCAGCAAGGCGGCCGGTACGCGTTTCATGCCCAG
>RFHT01000480.1 GCA_003696835.1 Bacteroidota bacterium | reverse complement strand
TGATGTGCCGTAGGCTACAAAGGTGAAGCTCCTATGGAGCCAGCCCGGCGACAGCCCCGGAGGGGCTAAACCTTTGTAGAACAACCAACCCCCACGGATTCCAGCTCCGTAGGAGCGGCACAAAACCTCAAAGCCATATACCCGAAAATTAAGCCTTGACTGACCAATAGGGCCTCAACGCCCGGCACATCAGGCCGACAGGGAGATGGTACCCTGGCTACGGGGCGGGTCCACTACCGGTGGGCGGTGCCCCAGGCCGGAAACGCGCTGCAGGAAAGCATTGCCATGCCGGTCGGTATAATGCAGCAAAATGTCGTAGTAGCTATCCTGCAGTACCGGGCCGCACAGGAAAAAGGTGAGGGAAGTACCGGTGGGATATTCGTCTCCGCGACCATCTGCAGCAGCTTTTTCCTGACCTTGCTGGGAATCCTGTGGCAAATACTGAACGTTCAGTTCACTTTTTTTTCCTACCTTAAAGCCCTGATAAAACAGGCTTTGGCCGGTGTTTTTGAGCAGGATCTGCAGGCAGGAGCTGCCATTGCGCTCACGCTGAAAAATGCGTTCAAACTCCAGTTGGGGATGGGCAGGCAGGGCGTTCAGCTGGGGTTCGGTGGAAAAAAGTTCCATTTCAATCACATCGGGATGCCGGCGGATAATCATGACCGCTACGACCACCGAGGCAGTAGCCACCCCTAAGACCAGCATATCCATGAGTAGTTCCAGCATCGCCTGTCAATTGTTAGCTGAGAGCTTGTGGTTTACCGGCAGTAACCCATAATAATAACCGGATATTAGGGGGAATGTTGTACGGTTTGAGCCAATTTTTTCCCGGTAACATTTTCCCTCTCCCAGGGCACAACAACAAAAAAGAAACGATGATCCACACCACCACCTTCCGCTTGCTGCTTGGCTGCTGTGTACTCTTTGGGCTGCTGAGCAGCTGCAAATCTTTGCAGGAACTTTCGCAGCTGAATATTCCCACGGCGGGTTTCCGCGGGGCCACAGTCAAAGGCATTCAAAGCCAGGCCAGCGGCGGCATTGTAGTAAGCCTGGGGCTGCGCTTTCGTTTTACCAACCCCTACACCCTGCCCTTGCGCATACCCGAACACCGTTTTGGCCTCAAAATCAACAACAAACCCACGGCTGGCCGCCTGAGCACCCAGCCTTCCTTTGCCGTATCCCCCCAAAGTGATACCCTGGTGGTGTATGATTTTATCCTGGACCTGAATTCGAGGCGCCTGCGCCAAATGAATGTGCTGGGCCGCGACAACCGCTACGAGTTTGAGGCAGATGTGACGCTGGACCTGAGCGACTACGGCATCAGCCTGCCGGGGGGCATGGGACGCAAGACCTTCCACCTCAGCTTTGCCGACAGCATACGGCTGCCCCTGCTGCCGGTGGTGGAGCCCGCCACTGAGGCCGCTCAGCTTCGCTTTCTGGGCGAAATGGAAACCTTTGATCTGGGGGTGTTTCAGCAGGCTTTCACTCCCTTTATCGACCAGCTGCTCAATGCCAAGTTTGAGCAGGACATGCTGGCGCCTTTCATTGCGCAGTTGCAGGCGCTGGACTGCCCTTCGGGCATCAACCAAAGCAGGCCCTGCCTGGAAATGTTTTCCTCTGCAGTTGTAGCTTTTATCAATACGGCATTTGCCGCCGACCCGCCCCTGAGGAGCCAGCTCCTCAGCGACTGGAATGCCCTGCAGCAGGAATTGCTCAATGCCCCGGAAGCAGAAGAGCCCATCATTGATGCGGTTATTCAGACCTTCATGCCCGGCTCGGCCTCTTCCCTGGCCAACCTCAAGGCGCAGTGGACAACATTCAAGGAAAGTCCGGCCCAGATCCGCTACCCGGGCCCGGGCGTTACGGGCCTGCTGGTACGGGTGCCCTTTGTGTTGTACAACCCCAATGAATTTGCCATAGAAGCGCCGGCCTTCTTTGCCGATGCGCAGATGAGTTCCTCTTACCATCCCATTCGTTTTGAGGCCGGGCAGGCTGGCAGCCAGCAAACAGCCATTCCCCCCAAAAGTCGCCGCAACATGCAGCTGCTGCTGGAACTCAACTGGGGCGAGGGGGGCGGCATACTTTCGCTCTTCCAGGGGGCTTCGCTTACGCCCAGGCTGCAGGGCAGCACCCGCGTGGATGTGGGCTATGGCCCTATGCAAATTCGCATGGACCTGCCCCTGCAACTGAAAATGGGTGAGTGAGGAACCCTTAAGCTTTGACCCGGCTGGTTTTCGTGGGCCCGGAGCCCAAATGGAAAGCTATTAGGCACATAGCATGCATCTCTACCGCATGCCTGCGGCATAGGCACGCAGTTTTTGGAGCACGGCCTCAAAATCTGCTGGCAGCTCGCTGTCGAAGTGCATGCGCTGGCCCGTAGCGGGGTGGTCGAAGCTGAGGGATTTGGCGTGCAGGGCCTGGCGGGGCATGAGGGCAAAGCAGTTGCGCATAAACTGCTGGTATTTTTTGGTGGGAGGCCCGGCCAGGATTTTGTCGCCCCCGTAGTCGGCATCCTGAAAGAGGGGATGACCAATGTGTTTGGCATGTACCCGTATCTGGTGGGTGCGGCCGGTTTCCAACTTGCATGCCAGCAAAGTGGCCACGCCAAAGCGCTCCAGCACCTGGTAGTGGGTCACGGCATGTTTGCCCTTGTCGCTGTCGGCGGGAAAGGCCTGAAACAGCTTGCGGTTGCGCTGGCTGCGGCCCACATTGGCCACGATGGTGCCGGTATCCTCCTGTACATCTCCCCACACCAGGGCATGGTACAGGCGGTCGGTGCTGCGGTCGAAAAACTGCTTGGAGAGGTGAGCCATGGCGTACTCCTCTTTGGCCACCACCAGTATGCCCGAGGTGTCGCGGTCGATGCGGTGCACCAAACCGGGGCGGGGCAGCTCCTGCCCTTTGGCCTGGGGGAGCTGGCCAAAATGCCACAGCAGCCCATGTACCAGGGTGCCCGACCAGTGACCCAGACTGGGATGACACACCATGCCCGGCGGCTTGTGCACCACCAGCAGGTATTCATCCTCATAACGAATGTCCAGGGGAATGTTTTCGGGCTCCAGCTCGGGCGAGGGCGGGTAGGGCAGCACCAGCTTCACCACATCGCCTGCCTTCACCTTAAAGGAGGCCTTTACCGGCTGGTCGTTGACCATGATGGCACCGGTTTTGGAGGCATTTTTGATGCGCGAACGGCTGGTAAAAGGCAGCAGGTTGGACAAAAACTTGTCCACCCGCAGGGGCCGCTGCTTGTTGGAGGCTTGGAGGGTGTAGTGTTCGTACAAGAGGTCCTCCTCCCGGGCCGCTTCGCGCTGTTTTTTCCATTCCTCCAGGCTCATGGTATGTTTCACATGCGTCATCCGCTTTGGCTGGCTGGTGGCGGGCCTGTTTTTTTCCAGCGGGTGGTGGCCAGTATGAACATGGCAATGCCCGCAATCATGAGCAAGGCCGAAATGATCTCGGCCTGGGTAATTTCAGCCCCAAAAATATGGTATTTGCTGTTGACCCGTATTTTTTCGATCAAAAAGCGCTCCAGTCCATTGAAAAAGAGGAAGGTGGCAAACATTTGCCCCCAGTATTTGAGGCGCTTGCGCAGACTCCAGAGGATGGCAAAAATGAGTAAAGACATCAGCACCTCGTAAAAAGGGGTGGGAAAAACCGGCGGCACCAGGTGGGTGCAAAATTCGCCGGTACAGCCGGGTATGGGCTCGCCTGCCCCAATCACATTGCCGGGATAATCAAAGGCCCACATCCAGTCGGGCAGCCAACTGAGCCAATCGGGTTTGGGGGCCGGGTTGGGGATGCCCCAGTCGCCGTCGCCTGCCAGTTGGCAGCCGATGCGGCCCACGCCGTAGCTCAGCATGAGGGCTGGCGCCACAGCATCGGCAAAGGGCAGCACCTCATAGCCCTGCTTGTGGATGTACCAGGCTATGCCCAGGCCGGCACAGATCAGGCCGCCGTAAAAGGTGAGGCCCGAAAAGGAAAACAAGGCCTCTATGGGGTTGGCGATGAAGTCATCCCAGTATTCGAGGTTGTGAAAAATTTTGGCTCCCAGTATGCCCGCTACAAAGGCAATGGTGAGCACTGCGCCCAGCTCGTCTCTGATGCCACGCGTGACCTCCTCGGTTTTGGCTTTGGTATTTTTTCGCTTCTGGTATTCATAAAAGCGAAAGCCGCCGCCCACGGCGCCAAAGAGGATGGCCCAGAGGGCAGAGCCATCGGTAGAGAGCAGGGCCGCCTGGGGATTGCGGGCAAAACTGCCGTAATCCTCAAACATCAGGCCCAGTTTGTAGCCCACCAGCGCCCACACCAGCAGGCTGATGAGCACCTCCTGTAGCTTGATGGGACCGCCCACCTTGACTTTTTGCTTACGGGTGGGAAAATAGCCCAGGGATTCCATGCGGCTCAGCTCCCACTTCAGCACAAAATAGGCCACCATAAAGGCCACAGCCACAAAAAAGCCAAACGTTTGCACAGGCAAGAGTATGTCTGTACCTAAAAAATCATTGATAATATCGCTAACTCTGGGGTACATGAAGCACGGTTTTGGTTAAAAATTTGCTTCAAAGTTACAATAATTTATGGTTCAATG
>RFHT01000479.1 GCA_003696835.1 Bacteroidota bacterium | reverse complement strand
TTGTCCATTTCGAAAGTGGCCAGCGCCTCATTGGCCCCATTCCCCTTCCCGATGGCAAATTTTTCGCCTGGTTTCAGGACCCCGACGGCAATACCGTGGGCCTGTTGTCGGCTTAGGGGGGGTAAAAAAAACTCACGAGCTTCCGGCCCGAAAGCTGGAAGCTCGTGAACAGTATTTGAGAAAAAGGATCGCTAAAAGCTGAAGTTAAAGCTGGAACCCGGTCCGAGATGGAACCCGTATTCCTCCATCAGCTTTTTGTATTTGCGGTATTTGCGGCCGGAGATTTTCTTGCCGTTGATCTTCATGCTGTCATCGTAGAGGCGAATGCGCAGCTGGTCATCGCGGGAGTCGAGCAGGCCGTCGGCCACGAGTTCGTCGCGCAGGTCTTGCTCAAAGGCGCGCATTTTGGCTTCTATGCGTTCCCGTTCTGCCCGTAGTTTGCGCTCCATTTCGCGGGCCTTCAGTTCCATCTGCCGCCTTTGTACTTCCACCTGCCGCTTTTGCCTTTCCATCTGACGCACCTGGGCTTCGAGCTCCCGCTTGATGTTGTGTTCGAGCTCAGCCTGCCCATGAAGTTCCCTTCTGCGCAGTGCGCGTTCCTGCTCCCGCATGGCGCGCTCCAGCTCGCGCTGTTGTAGTTCCAACTGCCGCTGCTGCTGCTCGCGGGAGAAATCCTGCTGTAGTCGCTGCATGTCCAGTTGCCTGCGCAAGGCTTCTTCCTGAATGCGCATGGCCTCTTCATAGGCCCGGCGGGCATCTTCCTGCAACTGCTCCTGGTCTATTTCCTGCAACTGATGCTCTTTGAACAGCTGCACGTACTCCTGCTGTATGCGGCGCACCTCCTCCTGCCAGGCGCGTTGTTGCTCAAGGAATTGCTGCTGCTGCTCTTTCCACAGCTTCATGGATTCTTCATACAGCTGGCGTTGCTGTTCATTTTCCCAGATGTGCTCCGGCAATTCAGGGGGTAGGGGAGGCATTTCGGGCATTTCGGGCATTTCGGGCAGGGGCGAAAACTCGTAAACGTGGGGATGCCGGGGCGTGTCAACAGCCATCAGGCCCGGCCAGGCAAAGCGGTAGGCCGGTAGTTGGGGACTGCTCTCCGGAGCAGGAGGCATTTCGGCAATCTCCGGTGCCTCTTCCACCGACACACGGGGAGGCCAGCTTTCTACGAAGGGAGCCAGCGCTGGCGGCAGCTCCGGTGCAGGTACTTCTGCAATGGCAGGCATGGGTGCTTCCCATATAGCAGATACCTGCGGCTGCTGGGCCTGCAGGGCAGGTGCCAGCTCATCCACCCAAATAAAGGACCATACGCCCATGAGCAATGCAAAAGAAAGCACTACCTTGGCCGCTATGTGGCTCTCTTCTTTTTCTGGGGTAAGCAGCCTTTTCACCCGGCTGAGGAGGTGTTTCTTTCTGCCGGTAGCGGCCAGTGCCAGACGGGGAGCCGTTTGGCTTTGCCATGCCTGAGCTTCGGTGAGTGCACGTGCATAGGTAATGGCATTGCCGCATACGGCTACAGCTATATCGTCGCAGCAGTGTTCGCGCTCGTCTTTGATGCGGGCTGCGATCCACCAATAGGCAGGATGGTAGAAGTAGATGATTTCCAGCAGCGACTGCGCCAGGTTGATGAGGTAATCGTGGCGGCGAATGTGGGCCAGTTCGTGAATGAGAATGGTCTCCACCTGCTCGGGGCTCAGGCCCGTGAGCATGCCGGCCGGCAGCAAAATGAGCGGCTTGAAATGCCCCATGACCAGAGGTACCTGTACGCGGGCACTTTCGGCCAGCTTTACGGCCTTGAGTATGCCCATTTTCCGGGCCAGCTGGTCCAGCTTGTGCTGCCAGGCCTGGGGAGCCTGCTGCAAGCCGGAAAAGCGAAGGCGGTAGAGGTAAAACCAGCCGCCTGCCCACCTGAAAAAGAACAACAGGCTGCCCAGCAACCAAAAAGCTGCTATCAGGCTGCTGTTTTGCTGCATAAAAGCTTTGAGGCCTTCCTGCCAGACGGCTAGCTGCCAAAAGGTGCTTTGCTGGCTTGCCGTTTCGGCCATTACTGTCCAGCCACTTTCAGTGGGCTCCACCAGCCAGGAGCCAGCCTGTGCAGCCGGTGCGAGCATGCCCGCCTCGGCCTGCTGGTAGTACGAAAGAAAAGTGGTGCTACTCCATAGCAGCATCAGCAGCAGGGCGGCAATGCCAAAACCGTAACGCAAGTGTGCAGAGCGTCGGCGCGTAAGGCTCAGTACCCCCGCCAGGATCAACATCACCACGGCCCCCTGCCAGAGCGAGTGCAGCAGCGTCCAGCCCAGGGCTTCCACAAAGGGCGTATGCATAAAAGCAGTCAGTGCATTCATCTTTTACCTCCTTTCTGGTTTTGCTGAGCCTCGAGCTGGTCGAGAAACTCCCGTATTTCCTGAATCTCCTCCTGGCTGGACGGGCGGTTGCCCAGGGCCTGCATCACCAGGTTCATGGCCGAACCCTGAAACACCGTGTCCAGCAACTTGTCCACTAGTTGCTGCTGGGTCGCTTCCTGGCTCAGCTGAGCCGTGTAAATGTGTGTTTTTCCCGATTTGGTGCGGCTTACCAGCCCCTTCTCATGCATGATCTGCATCAGCTTCAGGGTGGTGGTATAACCCACGTCTTTCTCTTTGTTGAGCAAGTCGTTCACAAAACGCACCGTCGAAGGGCCGTGTTGCCACAGCACCTGCAGAATTTCCAGCTCTGCGTTGGTTGGTTTAGTGGATGAGGATTTGTTCATAGCTTGCAAAGTTAAATTACGAAACTCTTCGTATTTGCAAGTATATACGAAAGAATTCGTAAAACCAAATTTATCTACGATTTTTTTCGTAAATGGTTGGGAGGTCTGCCAAGACCGTCCTTCTAATGCCATTACGGATGAGAGCGGGCAAGTGAATTTGAAGAGACCTACCTTCAACTGAAATCCTGTATGCTTCGGATGAGGGCAAGTGTTCAGGATAGCTGGATCAAAGGCAGCAGTAACTGTGCCCTATTCAATGGCTGACCCGGGCATAGGGTGATGGCTTATGAAGGCCTCTTCGTGGTTGATCACGACTTTGTATTGGCGATTGTCGGAATCGACTTTGGATTGAGCCTGGCTGGCCAGGGGGGCAAACAACACCAGGCATAGACTGATCAGCGGGGAAGAGGGAAATGAATATGAGCCAGCCCGAATTTTCGGGCTGGCTCATGCGGTTGGCGGCTGATTCTGCGGGTATCAGCGCTGTATCACCAGCTTTTTGGTTTGGATATAGGCCTGGCCAACCCGCAGGCGGTAAAAATATACCCCGCTGCTCAGCAGGCTGCCGTGGCGGTCTCTGCCATCCCATACGATGCGGTGAGTACCGGCCTGGGCGGTACCATCGAGCAGGCGGTGTATTTCCTGGCCGGTGGTACTAAAAATACTCAGACGCACCGGAGCAGCCTCATCCAGGCTGAATTGTATCTCTGTTTGCTCCGAAAAAGGATTGGGGAAACTGCTTGTTAGGGCATGTTCGGTCGGCATAGCTCCCGTTCTCAGAGCTTCTGCCGGGCGACAACCCGGCTCGCCCGGCTCATTGTAAGCGTTACGCTCCGTCCAGGTACACACCCCATTTTCCGCTGAAAAAAAGACATCCACATTCTCCGCCGTGCCGCAAGGCAGCTGTACACACCAGCGGTACAACTCCTGCCCGTCGGGCCCTATGCCCTGAAAATGATAAGGATAATCCGTAAACACATATTCACCCACTACGATCTTATCCAGCAGACCAAATAAGCCCTGCGGCCGCTAGCTTAACCTGCTGCATCAGCCTGCTATCTTTCAGCTGTACATACCCCGGTGCGAGTAAAGGTTACCTGATCCGGGATTAGTTTCCAGTATTATATTTTCTGATTCCGAATATATTTTACTTTTTTTAGTGGCAAAAACCGGATCATGAAGTCATACCCCATTTTTTTCCTGTTTCTGAACCTGTTTTATTCTTATATACCTCAGCTTACAGCAGGTGCACCGGAACCGTCTTTTTGGGTTGATGAAGGTGCTGCAGACAGCCTGCAACATGTGCTGATATTGCAGCACCTCCATAAGGATAAGCGACTCCTTTTTATCAGGGGAATGGAAGTGGTAGTTTGGGAAAAAGGAATAAAAAAGGGCATAAAAGGCCGGATCACGGCCATTAGCGAACAAAGCATTTCCGTAGGGGAGCGAAGCATCTCCATTGACCAGATTCACAAGATCAAGAAAAGGCGCC
>RFHT01000478.1 GCA_003696835.1 Bacteroidota bacterium | reverse complement strand
GCCCGCAGCAGTTTGCAACTGCTGCGGAAATAGATAATGGGGTTTGCAACCCCCAGCCTGCCAGGGCTCTGCCATACAGCGAGTGGGCCTCGCTCACTGCCTGCCGCGTAGGGGGGCTTTTTCTGGTACCCAGTTGGGCTGGAAATGCTTCCAGTTGTTGTTTCCAATAGCTGTTTCCAATTGCTGTGTTCTTTACTTTTTTTCAAAAAAAAGTAACAAAAAAACTTGTTTGCCCAATGCCACGCGCCAGGCCTCCCACAATCGGTGGGCAAACGGCCAGCCCTCCTGGGGAGTCGCGCGGGCTGCTGCTGCGCCGGGCTGCTTGCGAGGTGATGGCTCCAAGCCCATCCCCTCGCTCTCTGCCTGCCGCGCAGCGGGCGTTTTCTGGCGCCGCCCTTCATGGCGTGCCCCGCACGCCAATAGGAACTGCCCGCGTTCCCGCTTTAACACCGGGACAACTGCTGCGGAAATAGCAATGGGGTTTGCAACCACCCAACATGTCAGACATCCCTGCTACCGGCCCCAGTTGTAAACTGGCGCCAGCAGGCGGGGGGTAGTCAATCCGGGTTAATTTGCTCATTCTCACTGTTTTGCATTAATGGCTCCCAACTCCCTTCTTAGGTCTTGCGCGAGCGGCGTGGAGAGATAAGCGGAGTGGTTGACAAAAACAGCCTTTATCCTTCACACAGGACGAATAATGAGAAAAACTCCATCTGCTTTTTTGGCTATTTTTCACTTAATTGGGCCCATAAACCCTCCCTGCTATGAAATTTGTCCTCCACCAGAACGAGCTGCCGGCCCTGCAACAGCACCTGCGGCAAAAGGGCTGGCTGCAAACCGGCGAACAACTGCAAGCCGCCAGCATACCTGGTGCTGGTAACATGAACTACACCCTGCGCATACACACCAACCAGCGGACTTTTATCCTCAAACAGGCGCGGGATTACGTAGAAAAATATCCCCAAATCCCGGCGCCCGCGGAGCGGGCGCGCATAGAAGGGCAGTACTATCGCCTCATTGAGCAGGATGCGGCCCTGGCGGCCTGCTCGCCCGCACTGCTGGGCGTGGATGAAGCCAACTGCCTGCTGATGCTCGAAGACCTGGGCACCTCCAGCGACTACACCTTTCTGTACCGCAAAGGTGAAACTCTGGGCTGGGAAGACTTACAGGCCCTGCTGGAATATGCCATGCAGTTGCACGGCCGTTTTAAGGCTGATGTGCAACCAGTGAGCATCACCAACCGCAAGATGCGAGCCCTGAATGCCGAGCACATTTTTCACTATCCTTTTTTGGAGGAAAATGGCTTTGACCTGGATACCGTTTTGCCGGGTTTGCAGCAGCTGGCCATGCCCTACAAGCAAGATACCCGCCTCAAGGCTGCTGTGCAGGCCCTGAGCAAGCATTACCTCGAAGACGGCCCCAGTTTGCTGCACGGCGACTATTACCCCGGCAGCTGGCTCAAAACTGCCAGGGGCATCATGGTCATCGACCCGGAGTTTTGCTTTTTTGGCCCGCCTGAATTTGACCTGAGCGTGCTGCTGGCCCACCTCAAAATGGCTCAGCAGCCGGCCGAAAGCCTGCAGCACGTGCTGAGCTACTACCACCTGCCCCTGCAGCAGGACCTGCTGCACGCCCTTACAGGCGTGGAGATCATGCGGCGCATCATTGGGCTGGCACAGCTGCCCCTGGACCTGAGCCTGGAGGAAAGAGGCGGGCTGCTGGCCGAAGCCCGCCAGCTCATTCTGGGCTGAGCCAGGCCGTTTGCAGCTTGCCTCCCTATTGGTTACCTTTGTTAATAGATTTTACAATTTTGAGGAAAATTTCCCTGTTGATATGGTTGCTGGCCGGTATGGGCCAGCTGTGGGCAGCTGACAGCCTGCGCGTGGGCCTGATTCGCTACAAAGACGAGGCAAGCTTCAAGGCTACCTATGAGCCTCTGATGACCTACCTGGCCGAAAAGCTGCAACAGCCCCTCAAACTGGAAATCCTGCCGGAGGATGAGCTGGGCTACCGCCTGGCGCATGCCATTCCTCACCATGCCTATGTGCTGGCCCCCGGCCTGCCGCAGGAGGAGCGCGAACGCATCAAAACCATCATGTTTTTAACGGCAGCTTGTTATCCTTCAATCCTGCTATAACTCCAACCCTTCGCTATGAAACGCTTTTTCTCTATCCTCATCGCCTTACTGATGGTACTGGTCCTCTACCTTTTGTTGTGGCCGGTGGACATTGATCCTCAAAGCTGGACACCCCCTGAAGCGCCTGCACTGGAGGGCGTATATGCTCCCAATGATTACCTGGCCCGTATGGAGCTGTATTCCACCCTGCCTCATGGCGAAGGCCCGGAAGCCATTGCACTGGACAGCCTGGGCAACCTCTATACCGGCCTGCTCAATGGCCTCATTCTGCGGTATCCGGCCGACTTTTCGGAGCCCCAGCTGTTTGCCCGCACCGGGGGGCGGCCCCTGGGCATGAAGTTTGACCCCACCGGCAGGCTGGTGGTGGCCGATGCCGACAAAGGGCTGCTGGCTGTGGACAGCTCGGGACACATAGACGTGCTGGCTACGGAGGCCGCAGGGCGGGCTTTTGGCTTCACCGACGACCTGGACATCGGACAGGATGGCACCATTTACTTTACGGATGCTTCCTGGAAATTTTCGGTGCACGAATGGCGAAAAGACATCATTGAGCATGCGCCCAATGGCCGCTTGCTGGCCTACGACCCCCACAGTGGCAGCTGCCGGCTGCTGCTCGACAGCCTGTATTTTGCCAATGGGGTGGCCCTGAGTCCGGAGGAAGACTTCCTGCTGGTAAATGAAACCAGCAAGTACCGCATTCGGCGCTACTGGCTCAAAGGCCCCAAAGCAGGCTCGGCTGAGGTATGGATCGACAACCTGCCCGGCTTTCCCGACAATATTACTTCCAATGGGCAAGGCACCTACTGGCTGGCCCTGGCCAATGTGCGCAATGAGGCCCTGGACAAGCTGCTCCCGCATCCCTTCCTGCGAAAAATGGTGATGCGCCTGCCCGAATTTATGCAGCCCCAGCAGCAGCGCCACAGCTTTGCCCTGGGCCTGGACGCCAATGCCAGGGTGGTGCACAACCTGCAAGACCCCAAGGGCAGGCTTTCGCCCGTAACCAGTGTGCTGGAATGGGAGGGAAAGTTGTATCTGGGCAGTTTGTCCGACCCGGCCTTTGGGATCGTTCCCCGGCCATAAAGCGATACCTTATTTGATGAATAAAATCGGCCCGGGTTTTAGCTTCAGCACAGGGCCTTCAGCCCCTGCGCAGGTGCATGCTGGTAGTGCTGCGGGTTGGCCAGTATGGGCTGCAGCAACTCACAGGCTTCGGCATTTCGCTTGAGCTGAAAAAGGGCAAGTACCAGAAACCAGCGCGCCTGTTCGGCATAGCCGTTGCGTATCTGATTACGGGCCAGTACGGCCCGCAGAGGAGGCAGGGCACGGCTGTACTGCTGCTGGTAGAGGTAGGCCAGTCCCAGCATGAATTCTTCCTTTTCCGAAAGGGCGGGAGCCTGCTCCAGCAGCCTGATGACTTGGGCGTAGCGGCCCTGTGCATAAGCCTCTGAGGCAGGGGGCAGCTGGGTGCCACGCGTTTGTTCGGGAAACACATAAGGCTGGCTCAGGGCCTGGGCCAGCAGGGCTTCGGGCGGCACCTGCTTCCGGCCTGAGAGGGAAAAGGCGATGCCCAGGGCTGCGAGCAGCAGCACGGCAGCTGCTGCCAGCCAGCTACGGCGTTTTACCTTATTTTTTTTTGCCACATACTGCTGTATCAGCTTTTGCTGCTGGGTGGCACTTTGCGCCAAAAACGCCTCTGCCGTGGCCCCACCTGCTGCTGCCTGCTCTTCCAGGTAGCGAAGGCCCTGTACAATGGTTGCACACGTTTCGTTGGTTTTCATATATGCCTCAATTTCACGCTGCATGGTTTCGGGCAACTCGCCCCGTACATACGCCCGAAGGGTGGCCGTTTCGTAGCGCTGTTCTTCCTTATGTTTTCCAGGCTGCCTCATATCGCGCATTATCTCGGATAAAAATGTTTAAGCTTTGACTTCAGTTCTTTTTTGATCAACGATTTGCGGTTTGCAACGGTTTTTTCGTTCATGCTGAGTTTTTCAGCTATTTCGCGGTCTTTATAGCCCTTGCTTTCCAACTGCCATATTTCGTAGTCGCGGCCTGAGAGAATGTCTTTCACAAAACCTTCCAACTGGTGGTGGTCCAGTTGCGCGTCGGTACCGTCTTCGCGGCTGCTGTCGAGCTTCTGGCCGTGCTGCAGCAGCAATTGCCTGCGGCGCTCCTCCCGCGTCACCACTTTCAGGCATACGTGCTTGGCCACGCTCAACAACCATGCCTTCAGGTTGGGAATAGCAGCCGGGTCCGGATGTTCGAGCAACATCCGGAGGGTTTCTGAGGCCGCATCGCGGGCGAGTTCAGGGTTCTGAAATTTGCCCAGACAATACAGCATCAGATCTTCGTGGCAAGGCAAGTACAGCTGTTGTAATTCCGTCTCATCCTCCTCACTAAAAGCCTTCTGTAACCGACGGTAACTAAACTTCAATCTCTTCAATTCGGCCGATGTTTATTTCCTAAACCCACAAGTACGGCATTTTTCCCATTCTTACCCACTCAGATATACATTTTTGGGGTCAGGCAATTTTTTTTGAAAAAAAATGAATGTTCAGCGGGAAAAAAGCCTGGCCTGTGGACTTAGTAGATGTAATTAATGTTTAGATCGTTCTTTTTTTAGTCGCATCCTTACATATTTCAAAGCTTAGAGCTTTCACAACATCTACTATTTGCACAGCAGCGCTGCATGCGTTGCCTCTTGTTAGCACGTTTTCCTCCCGGTGCCTTCCCTTTTGTGAAGGTGCCGGGCTGATTTTGTGAATCAATCCTGGGGGGAGAAGCGAAAGAATTGCTGATATACGGGCGGTTTTTCAAAAACAGAAAGGCCCCCTGAAAAGGAGACCTCTTACTCTTAATCAAAAATCAAAAGCTTTTGGACAAAATAAAATAATTCGTCTAAAAGTTACAAATAATAATGAATTTAAAGAAGTTTCCCTTTTTTACTTGCTGTACCTTCCTTTTGTTTCTGCTCCTTTCGGGCATCTTTCCTTACACGGGTTTTGCACAGGAAAAGCCGCCTCATGACAAATCCACCCAGCCCTGGGCGCCCATTCTGGCCGTCATGCTGGACGATATGCCGCCCCCTTTTTATATGGTGCCGGGCAGTACCTATCACCTGAGCCTGCAATGTAAGGCAAACGAACGGCCCTTTTACTGGGGGGTGTGGATGGATGTGAACGGCGACGGCGAGTTTGACCCCGAAGCCGAACAGCTTTACCGGTCGGGGCTCACCTACGAGCCTTTTCAGCGCGTGGCCATCACCATTCCCGACAACTGGAAACAGCCCGCCACCGTACTGCGGGTCATTACTTCGGATGAGCCCATTTACCGGGTGATGCACCCCAACGGCCATTTCGACTTTGAAGACATACAGGGGCTGGTGCCTTTTT
>RFHT01000477.1 GCA_003696835.1 Bacteroidota bacterium | reverse complement strand
GTATCATAGCGGGGGTCTGTGCCCTGCCAGGTACGCGACCAGCCGCCATTGAGTGCGATGAGGCTGTTGGCAGTGGGGCCACATACCAGCAGGCGCTGGCCTGGCCTGAGGGGCAGCAGGTTTTCCTCATTTTTTAGCAGGGTAATGCTTTCGGAAGCGGCCCGGTAGCTCGCCTGCTGGTGTTTTTCGGAGGCAAAATCGGGGTATTGGGCTGCCGGATAGTAAGGATTTTCAAACAGGCCCAACTCAAATTTGAGGGTGAGCAGCCGCCTTACGGCTTCGTCTATACGCCACATCGGTATTTCGCCTTCTTCCACCAGCTCTTTCAGCAGGGCGGTGTATTCCAGGTCAACGGGCACCATGCTCAGGTCAATGCCCGCATTGATGGCCAGCTTGATGGCCTCTTTGTAGTCTTTGGCCACGCGGTGGCGGGTTACCAGCAGCTTGATGTCCTCCCAGTCGGTCATGGCTACGCCCCTGAAGCCGAGCTCATCGCGCAGCAGGTCTTTGAGTATGCGGGGGTTGGCGTGTACGGGAATGCCGTTCATCTCTGCAGAGTTGATCATCACGGTAGCGGCCCCGGCTTTGATGGCCGCCTCAAAAGGTGGCAGCACATACTCTCGCAGCTGGCGTTCCGGTACATAAGCTGGCGTGCGGTCTTTGCCCGTTCGGGGCAGGCTGTACCCCAGGAAGTGCTTCATGCAGGCAGCCACCTGGTAAGGGTCATTGAGCTGGGTTCCCTGGTAGCCCTGTACCATGGAGGTGCCCATGCGGCTGGCCAGCAGCACGTCTTCGCCAAAGGTTTCCCACAGGCGTGGCCAGCGGGGGTCGCGGCCGATATCCAGTACGGGGGAGAAGTTGAGCGGGATGCAGGAGGCCCGGGTTTCGTAAGCTGTAATGCGGGCAGTTTCATAAGCCAGGGCGGGGTTCCAGGTGGCCGCCAGGCCAATCTGTTGGGGAAAGAGGGTGGAGCCCAGGGTGTAGTTGGCTCCATGTATGGCGTCTATTCCGTAGAGCACCGGAATGCCCGTGGGTTTTTCCTCCATGGCAATGCGCTGCATGGTGGTTATGATCTCCCGCCAGTGCTGCAGCGAATAGGCATGCCCGCCCACATTGAGCAGGGAGCCCACGCGCAGGTCCAGCAGTACATGCCGCAGCTTGGCTGTATCCAGTTGGTGGGGTTCTTTCAGGTTATAGGGGTCCCCTACCGACACCATGTCGATGGAGAGTTGGGTCATTTCTCCTACCTTGTCCTGCAGGCTCATGCGTGCCAGCAGCTCTTCTACCCTTTGCTGAATAGGTTGGGTGCCGGGAGATTCTGATGATTTGGGAACAGGGGGACGGCAACTGAAAAGGATGAAGACGCAAAGGCCGCCCAATAATGCCTGTAAAGAGGTAATGTGTGGTTGGGACATAGCAGCTTGGGTTTGATTTGGGCATGAAATTGTTCAAAACTTCCCATTTTTCAAACCCCCATCAGGCTTTTACATGTTTCCCCAGTCGATAAATGAAGTAGCCCCGCTTCTTTTCTACTGCCACTTCATCCATGAGTTTGTTGATCAGCATTAGCCCAAATCCCCCTTTTTTGCGGGATTTAATCAGTTCCTTCAGTTGGCTGGGCTGGTATTGGTCGATGGGAAATGCTTTGCCGGTATCCTTGATTTCGATGTAGAGGGTATTACCCTGGAGGTAAACGCCCACCTCTATGCTGGATCGTTCATTGCATTGGTGCTGGTGAATCATACAATTGGCGCAGGCCTCATCGGTAGCCAGAACGATATGGTCCGAAATTTTTCCGGTAATATTCAACTCCGACAATTTGGATCTCACAAAGTCTCTGATAGTGGCCAGATTTTCTTTGCTACACCCGACTTTGATATTTGCTTTCATTGGCTAAAAAAGGCTGCGGCCTCTTGATTGTTTTCCGTTAGCTGGAATAACTGATACAGCCCCAGTACATTGAACACATCCCTCACATTTTCATTCATGCCCGACATCACGATGTTCCCGTTTTTTGATCGGATTTCCTCATAATAATAGGTAAACACGCCCCATCCTGCACTTGAGATATAGTCCACTTGTCCGAAATCAACATGGATGTTTACCTGATTATTGTCTATCAACTCCTTAATTTTTTCGTCTAGCACAATAGAAGAGTTGGCGTCCAGATCTCCTTTGGGCCGAAGGGTGACATACCCTTCTTCTTGTATGACCTCTATTTCCATTTTTTATTTACTACGGTTGTGGTGGTGTTAGGTTTTTTGAAAAAAAACTGGATGAAAGGCATTCAGCCTTATCTGAAGCGTATTACCAGTACGGTATAATCGTCCTGAAGTTCGCTGTGGGTAAACTCTTTTGCAGCCTGAACAATTTCGCTGGCCAGGGTACTGGCGGCGGCAGCTTTGTGCCGGGCAATGATTTGCTCGAAGCGTTCGTAGCCAAACTCCTCTCCGTGTTCGTCGCGGGCTTCTACGATGCCATCGGTATATAATACCAGGAAGTCGCCCGGCTGGTAGTGGAGCGTTTCTCCCTGGCCCAGGAAGTTGCCAAAAGAATCGTTGCGCACAATGCCCAGTCCCAGGGTGCCATCGCGCAGCATCTGTATTTCATCGGAAGCTTTTCGGTAGAAAAAAGCGGGGCAGTGCCCGGCCCGCAGCATGTCGATTTGTTTGGTTTGGGTGTTGATGTGCAAATAGGTGAGGGTGACGAAAAAGCCCTTTTGTATGCATTTTGCCAGGGCCTTGTTGGCGCAGCACACAAAGGTGCGCACGTCTAAATCGAGCTGGCTGAGGGCGTGAAAAATGCCTTTGATTTCGGCCATGTAAAAGGCTGCTGTGGTGCCCTTGCCCGACACGTCGCCTATGGCCAGCTTGAAGAGGTGCTCATTGACCTGCACCACATCGAAATAGTCTCCCCCTACCTCCTGGGCATTTTCGCTTTCGGCGGCAAACTCCAGTTCGGGGGAATAGGGCAGTTGCTGGGGCAGCAGCTGGGTTTGTACCTCTTTGGCAATTTTGAGTTGTTCCTGGTAGCGTTCCAGCTCGATGGAGTTTTTGATGAGGTGGGCATTTTCCAGGGCCATGCCGGCCTGCTCGGCAAAGGTGATAATGGACTGTATGGTTACATCTTCAAAGGAGTTGACCACTTCATTGGCGATATAGACGACGCCATAGGTTTGGCTGGAGGAGGTAATGGGTACACACAGCAGGGTGCGGTAGCGGGTATTGTGGTTTTTGTATGCGCGGTGTTTGCGCAGGTTTTTGATCTGAAAGTGACGTTGGTCTCTGATCACTTTTTCAGTGAGCTCATTGCCCTGCTTGAGGGCCTGTATATCGCGCGGGGTAATGCGCTTGTACAGGCTAATCTCGGGCAGGCCGGTTTCGGGCG
>RFHT01000476.1 GCA_003696835.1 Bacteroidota bacterium | reverse complement strand
CTTACCATCACCTCTCCCGAAAACCACCAGAAACTGGATCAGATTCAGGCAACCCACCTCAAACTGTGCGACCCGCAGCAGTCGGCAGGCATGGAGGTATCCGATATGCCGGTGGTGCTGTGGATGGGCTACAGCATACATGGCAATGAGGCCAGCGGCAGCAATGCCTCCATGCTGGTAGCCTACTACCTGGCCGCCGCACAGGGGCCGGAAATCGAGCAAAAGCTGCGCGAAACCGTCATTTTGTTTGACCCCTCCTACAACCCCGATGGGCTGCACCGCTTTTCCACCTGGGTAAACAGCCACCGGGGCATACATGAAGTGAGCGCCGACCCCAACGACCGCGAACACAACGAGGCCTGGCCGGGCGGGCGCACCAACCACTACTGGTTTGACCTCAACCGCGACTGGCTGCCCACCCAGCACCCGGAGTCCCAGGCCCGCGTGCTCAAGTTTCACCAGTGGAAACCCAACTGGCTCACTGACCACCACGAAATGAGCACCAACGCCACTTTTTTCTTTCAGCCGGGCGTACCCAGCCGCACCCATCCCCTCACCCCGGAACAGGTGACGGAATTTTCGCGCCGGGTGGGCAACTACCACGCCAGGGCCCTGGACAGCATCGGCTCGCTTTATTTTACCGAAGAGCGGTATGACGACTTCTACTACGGCAAAGGCTCTACCTACCCCGACGTAAATGGAGGAGTAGGCATCTTGTTTGAGCAGGCTTCTTCCAGAGGGCACCGGCAGGAAAGTGTAAACGGGGTGCTCAGCTTTCCCTTTGCCATCCGCAACCAGGTAACCACTTCGCTTTCTACGCTCCAAGGGGTGCATGCCATCCGCAGGGAACTGCTCGAATACCAACGCGACTTTTTTCAGTCGGCCCTAAAAAAAGCGGCTGCAGACCCCGTAAAGGCCTTCGTCTTTGGCTCGGCTAAAGACCCCGCACGTGCCTGGGAGCTGGCCCGCATCCTGCAGCGACACGACATACAGCTGTACCGCCCCGCCCAAAGCATACAGGCCGAAGGCCACAGCTTTGAACCCGCCAGCAGTTACCTGGTGCCCCTCAACCAGCCGCAGTACCGCCTCATTCATGCCATCTTTGACACCCAAACTACGTTTGAGGACAGCCTGTTTTACGACATTTCCACCTGGACTTTCCCCCTGGCGTTTAACCTGGACTACGCAGCCCTGCCCAAAAATGCGTTTCGCACGGGCGAGACAGTGAGCAGCCTGCCTTTTCCCAAAGGCCGGCTCGAGGGGGGCAAAAGTGAGTATGCCTACCTCTTTGAGTGGTATGGATACTACGCGCCCCGGGCACTGTACAAACTGCAGCAGGCGGGCCTGCGCACCAAGGTGGCCACTCAGCCTTTTGCTTTTGGAGACAAAACCTTTTCATACGGCACCATCCTGGTGCCGGTGCAGCAACAATCCCTCAGCAGTGAAGAAATTCACCAACTGATGGAACAAATCAGCCAGGAAGACGGCATCAATGTGTACGCCATGCAGTCGGGCCTGAGCCCTACGGGGCCTGACCTGGGCAGCAGCACCTTTGAGCTGTTGCAGCAGCCCAAAGTGGGCCTGCTCATAGGCGAAGGCGTAAGCGGGTACGAAGCCGGGGAAGTGTGGCACCTGCTCGACCAGCGTTTTCACATTCCCCTAACGAAAATTGAACTGAAAGAACTGGAGCACACAGACCTCAGCCGGTACAACACCCTCATCATGGTAAGTGGGAGAAACCACATGAGCCAGCAGGCTGCTGAGCAGGTGCGCGAATGGGTGCGGAAAGGAGGGCTGATGGTGGGGACCAAAGGGGCCCTGCACTGGCTTTCGGGCCAGGGATTGCTGCAGTATAGTGGTAAAAGCAGTGAGCATGAAAGCCAGGATACCCAATTGCCCTTTGCCAACCGGGCCAACCGCCTGGGAGCCCAGGTGACGGGCGGCGCCATTTTCCAGGCCAGACTGGACCTGTCGCATCCCATCGCATACGGCTATGAGCACAGCCTCATCAGCCTCTTTCGTAACCACAACACCTTTGTGCAGCCCGCAGGCGATCCCTACCACAACCCCATTCTCTACACCCAAGCCCCCCTGCAAAGCGGCTATATCTCTGCCCCCAACCTCAAAGCCCTGGCTGGCAGTTCGGCTTTGGTGCCCGGCCGTTACGGCAGGGGCAGGGTGATATGCCTGGTGGACAACCCCAATTTTCGCGCCTTCTGGTACGGCACCAACAAACTCTTTATGAACGCCCTCTTTTTTGGCAGGCAGATGTAGAAAACCGTAGATTGAACCAACGTAAAGAGGCTGCCTCAAGAGAGGCAGCCTCCTTGCGGTCCTTTACAATTTGTAGCTGGCAAAGCCAGTACACAGAACCGTGCGGCTTACTCAGTTTTTGCTGGCTTGCTCAGCCATATAAGCCATCATTTCCTGAAATTGCTCTTTAAAGTCCTCCAAATCTATTTGATTGCCTTGCAAAATCATGCTCCAGTGGCGCACGTTAGCCCCCAGGGCAACGGCTTCCTGAATTTCAGCTTCGGAAGCCCCATTGGCTTTGGCAACCTCAGTGTGGTAATAAACGCAATAATCAAGGTGGGTCCTGAATATAAAATCCTGTAAAATCAGCATTTTATATTCCAATCTCACAATCTTCTAGGCTGTGTTCGAAAATTATCACTATCCGGGTTCTATGGATAAAAATCGCTCCATGCAGACAAAAAACAGCCATTGAAAATTGAGTTTGCCAGAGAAAAACTATTTTTCAAACACGGCCTAGAGAGTGAAAGCCAGGCTTGGTCTCAGGACATCAATCAAACTCAAAGGGGGGTAGATTGGTAAATGAAAATCGAGGATGCTCGTATCAAACTCAAAGCCATATACCCGAAAATTAAGCCTTGACTGACCACCAGGCATGTTTATCACTGTATGCGTTTGCTACAAAGGGGCTGAGCCTGCGGAGCTTCACATGTCCGAAATTTGGCCCTTAGAATGTGGAGCACCTGCAAAAAGGAGCACAGCTCCAGTGGAGCATCATCTTGGCAGGGGGTTATGAGTAAAATCAGGGATCAACATTCACTCAACTATGTGGAATTTTTGGCGGGTAATTTTGCGGTCATACGCATTGAAGTGCCACCATTCGCTAAGGATGACCTGAAAGCCTGCGGCCTTCATCACTTTGCGAAGCAGCCAGCGGTTCTGGAGTTGTTCAGGGGTAAGTTCTCCGCTTTTGAGGTACTGCATTTCATAGCGGGGTTGGGCCAGGGGGCCAAAATAGTCAAAGGGGGTACCCATATCCAGCAGTTCTCCCTCCTCATTGACCAGGCCCAGGTCCACTGCAGCTCCGTAATTATGCATGGAGCCACTGCCAGGTGGAGCTACGTATTCCTGCTGGGGCGTGCCCTTGACGATCTCCCACATTTTCATTTGTACAGAACGGGGACGCACCCCGTCAAAAACAATGAGGCTCAGGGAGGGGGTTTCCTGCCTGAGCAATGTTTGGGCCTGTTGGAGCATTTGGGCTACTTCGGGCTGCAGGTAGCAGCGTCTCAGGGTGCCATACACATTTTCTCCCAGAAAATTATCGGTAGAGGCATATTTGAGGTCCACCTGAATGCTGGGCTCAATTTGTTGTACATCCACCAGCCCCTGAGCAATGAGCGCACGCTCCAGTTCGGAGGTGTCAGCCTCTAGCACACTGAGGTCGAGCAGTTCCGGCTCCTCTGGCCGGGCGGCAGGCTTACTGGTATCAGCAGCAGGCAGTTCGGGCAGTTGGCCGGGTTGGCTTTGGGAATGCTCCGGGCCTGTATTTCCCCTGCATGCCATGAGTCCCGCAAAACAAACAATCAGCATTCTTTGCATAGCAGGTACAAAAGTAGGCAATTTTTTTATGCCTGCCCGGGCCGCTGGTCTTTGAGCTTGATCATTTCCTGCTGGATGTCCAGCACGATGGCTGAAAGCTTTTCCAGCGAAAGATCCGGCTCGGGAAAGTCGGCACTGAGGTACATACGGGCTTTCCATACCTCACGCACGTTTTCCACTGGCAGATCGTAGGCCGGATAGGCCTGGTTGTCGGAGTGTAGAGTAAGTACGCCCGTACCGTCCTTGTTGATTTTGCTGAAAACCCGTTTATACACCACACCTTCGGTGTCGGAGACGATGACATAAGTGTGGCCGTCTTTGATGTCGTGCCAGTCCTGCACATATTCGCCTATGATGATGCTGCCCGAACGCAGGGGGAGCATAGAATCACCCTTAATTTCGAAGGCCCGGAAGGTACCACTTCCCAGCATGGGCAGCTGGAATTTGGGCAATTCCTCAATAAATTCCGGATCGGCGTAGCCGTTGAGGTAGCCTGCGGAGGCTTTCTGGTGAACCAGCTCGATATTTTCGCGTCCGCTGGAGTCAACAGTAATGGGCAACACGCGCAGTTTTCGGCCTTCAATGTCCAGGCGCCTTTGTTCGCGGTGCTCCTGTAACTCTTCCCGGCTCAAATGGGTGAGGTCCTCTTTGAGCAGCAGGTCCAGTGAGACCTCAAAAAAGTCGGAAATGCGCGTCAGGGTGTCGTTCTTGGGAGTGGCCCGGCACTCTTCGTAAGCCCCTATGGATGAGCGCCTTATACCCAGATGATCGGCCAGCTCTTGCTGGGTCAACCCTCTGTTCTTACGAAGGTATTTGAGGTTTTTGCCGATGATGTCTCGTTCTTTTCCGCTCATAATCAAAAAATTAATAACCCTAAAGTAATTAGCAGCATGTGCCAATTTTTAGCAATTTATAAAACGCTTAGTATAAAAACTAATAATTTGGGGGATTTTTCAAAAAAAAGTGATTTTCCTCTCAAAATAACCAATTTTTTTTGCAGAAAAGGAGGTGCTTCCGGGTATTTTTTCGCCAAAAAGGGTATTTTTAGCTCATCACTCCCAAACCCACTACCGATGAAACTCCTCTTTTTTCTTTGCTGTTTTGGCTGCATAGCCTGGGAAAGCTCCCGGGCCCAGGTCCATTTTGAAGCCCAAACGCTGGACGACTCTGTGGCCATCGGCTATGGCCTGGCCATAGGCGAGATGGACGGCGACGGCAGGCCGGATATTTTGCTGGCCGACAAAAAGGCTTTTGTTTGGTATCGCAATGGCGACTGGAAGCGTGTTGAGATCATACGTGACCTTACTGCACGCGACAATGTGTGCATAGCAGCCCGCGACCTGGACGGCGACGGTCTGGTGGAGATTGCCGTAGGGGCCCAATGGAACCCTGGCGAAACCACCGACGCTGCCCGTTCGGGCAGCGTGCACTACCTGCTGCGCCCTACCACTGCGGGCCAGCCCTGGCGGGCAGTGGGCCTGCACCACGAGCCCACTGTGCACCGCATGCTATGGGTGCGCACTGGAAACTCCTACCAACTGCTGGTGTTACCTCTGCATGGCAGGGGCAACCGCAAGGGCGAAGGTGCTGGCGTTCGCCTGCTGGCCTACCCTTTTCCGGCCCGCCCCCATGAGGCTTCCAACTGGACCTACCTGCTGGCCGACTCCAGCATGCACCTCACTCACAACTTTGAGGTAATCGAAGCTCCCTCGACTTCCACGAAGCTGCTCATTGCGGGCAAGGAAGGCATCAGGGAGTTGGAGTATGTTGCAGGCGCCTGGCAGGCCAGCGGCCGGTGGGTAGGCGCAGGCAGTGGCTTTGGGGAAGTACGGCGGGGCCAGGGGCCCCAGGGGCCATTCGTTTGTGGCATACACCCCATGCACGGCAACGAACTGCGCGTATATGGACCCGACGACCGGGTGGAGTTGCTGGCCGACGACCTCAACCAGGGTCATGCCCTGGCCTGCGGCGACCTGCTCGGCCTGGGCTATGAGCAGATCGTAGTGGGCTGGCGAGCCCCCAACGAGGCCGGCAAGGTGGGCATACGGCTGTACGTACCTCCCTCATCGGCGGGTGAAACATGGCAAATGCACTTAATAGATGATAACAATATGGCCTGTGAAGACCTCAAAATTGCCGACCTCGACGGCGACGGCAAAGCTGAAATCATTG
>RFHT01000475.1 GCA_003696835.1 Bacteroidota bacterium | reverse complement strand
TTTTCAAGGAGGAGTTGGAGGTGGTTAATACATTTCATTGAAAATGAGCAACTTACAACAATTGTTTTTTTCACCCTGAGGGTGCTGAATAGTTACAAATTCTCTTTTGTAATCATCATATCTGGCATTTAGGTTAAATGAAGTAATCTCATCCAACCAATCAGAATATTCATCGGTCATTTCCAATCCGCTAAATTCAGCTAGTCTATACAAATTTTTTCCCTTTTCACTCTTCCAGTTTCCGCTTAAAAGGCCTTGCCTGGTCGAGTTTTACAGCTCCCACGGCATAGCCGTAAAAGAAGATGAGGGTGGGAACGGCCAGCAGCACGTCTATGAGGACAAACCAGAATTCCCTTTCTGCAACGTCCTCCGCAATGCGGCCAAGCAGAAAGGCCAGCAGCAGCAGGCCCAGCATGAGCATGTACACCCACTTGACCAGGCCCAGCAAAGGGGGGCGGTTTTTCCAGTAAAAATCGCCGTCCAGGGTAAAAGCCACCGACTTTTTGTCCAGCTTTAGCTGTTTCCGTATTTCCTTTTCCAGGGCACCCAGGTAGTGAAAGTTTTGCGACACACTGATGGAGCGGTGGTAGAGGTTGACCATGAGGTAAAATACCACAATGAGCAAAATGCTCTGGAGAATGGCAAAGGGGAAGCCCTTCTTCAGCTCTGCTATGCGGCCGGGGTCTTCAATATTGAGCAAATTGGCAAACATATCGATGAGCAGGGCATTGGTTTCGGGTATGTCGTAGGTGAGCAGGGTGGCCAGGCCGATCACGGCCAGCAAGCTGATAAACAGGCGGTTGCGCTGCCTGCGAAACTGATAAGTCAGTTCGGAGGTCTTGTGGTAATGCTCAATGAGGGGGGAAATGAGGAGTTCAGACATCTTGCATGATATTAGGATACAAAACAAGCCGGGCAGGGGCCATCTTCAGCAGGCCTGGAGTACATCCACCACCCGTTCTATCATTTCATCGGAAATATCGAGGTGGGTAACCATGCGGAGGTAGCCACCGCCGAAGTTGGAGATTTTGATGTTGGCTGCGGCCAGTCTGGCAATCAGGGCCTGCGGCTCCATCCAGGCGGGTTCGGGCTTGAACACCACGATATTGGTTTCTACGGGTAAAACTTCAGCTATGCCGTTTTTGCTTGCCAGTGCCTGGCCCAGTATGCGTGCCCGCCGGTGGTCTTCTTCCAGGCGGCTGATGTGGTGCTTGAGGGCATAGAGCCCGGCGGCAGCCAGGTAGCCTGCCTGGCGCATGCCGCCGCCCATCACTTTGCGCAGGCGCAGGGCTGCGGGCAGTTCCTCTCTGCTGCACAGCAAGAGAGAGCCTACGGGGGCGCCCAGGCCTTTGGAGAGGCATATTGAGATGGTATCAAAATACTGCCCGTACTGCCGGGCGTGCTGCCCGGTGGCCACCAGGGCATTGAACAGGCGGGCACCGTCGAGGTGCATGCGCAGGCCGTGCTGCCGGCAAAGGGCGTGAATGGCCTGTATTTCCTCCAGCTCATAACAACTGCCGCCCCCTTTATTGGAGGTATTTTCCAGTGATACCAGGCAGGAGCGTGGGTGGTGCATTTCTATGGGGTTGATTTCGGCTGCTACCCTGGCGGCGGTGAGCCGTCCCCGGTCGCCGGCAATGAGGCGCACCGAAGCCCCTGCATTGGCGGCTATGCCGCCCACCTCGTAGCGGTAAATGTGGGCGTACTGGTCGCATATCACTTCGGTGAGCGGGCCCGCTGCCAGGCGTATGCCTATCTGGTTGCACATGGTGCCCGAAGGGCAAAACAATGCCGCCTCCATGCCCAGCAGCGCTGCGGCATATTCCTGCAGGGCATTTACGCTGGGGTCTTCTCCATAGACGTCGTCGCCTGTGGGGGCGGCCATCATGGCCGCTTTCATTTCCTCCGTAGGCTGGGTAAGGGTATCGCTGCGCAGATCGATGGTCATTTTTTCTTTTGCCTGCAAATTATTTAATCTTGCCCAAAATTTGAAAAAGTAACCGTTTATTCTCCTTTTCAGTATAATAGAAACAAGCGCAAGCCCAATATGAAGAAACTGAAAAAACTCATGCGTTCGGGTGGACGCCTGACGCGCATCAAAAAACCCTGGGGTACCCGCGAGGGCAACCTTACGGGCGTATGTGAGGGGTTGGGAACCTATTTGGGTATCAGGCCCTTCTTTTTACGCATTGCTTTTGGCATTGCCCTGGTCAGTTTCCCCTTTTTTACGCTACTGGTATATCTGGCCCTGGCTGCCCTGATGCCCGATCAGCGCGGCTTTTCCTTTGTACAGGATACCGACTGGAAACAGCTGGGGGAAATGCTGGGGGCAAAGAACTCCCCGCAGCAAGGCCGGGGTAAAGCGGAACTAAGCCTGGTGGTATGCAGCTACTGTGATACCGCTGTGCGGGAAGATGCGAAGTATTGCCCCAAGTGCGGAAATAAACTCTGAACCCCTCGATATGGGCCAGCTGGTATCTGCCTGTTTTCCACCAACTACCTCCAACCTTTTCCTCATGAAAGCATTTCCCTACCTCTATGCCGCAGAGTATGAGCATCCCTTTGACCGGCAGGCACTCGACCGCCTGGAAAACACCCGCGGTATCCGGCTTGTGAGTAAAAAGGTGCTGGACCATGGCCTGGAAAAATACCTGCTCATGCGCCATACAGGCGACAACCTGCAAATCACCCCCCAAACCATTCCCGAACTGTATATGGCGCTGGAAAAAGCCTGCGAGCTGCTGGCCATGAAAGCCCTGCCCGAGCTGTTTTTGTTTCTGGATGATAAAATCAAATCATTCACCATAGGCGAAAGCAGGCAGGTCATCGCGATAAGCAGCGGGGCAGTGGAGTTGCTCAATGAAGAGGAGATGTTGTTTTTCCTGGGCCGGGAACTGGGGCATATACGAAGCAATCACGTATTGTATCACATGATGGCTACTTCTATCCGGGCAGTGTCCCAGCTCATTGGGGAAATGAGCCTGGGTATAGGCAACCTGCTTTCCATGCCCCTGCGGATGGCCCTGCTACACTGGCACCGCATGTCGGAGTTTACCGCCGACCGGGCCGGCCTGCTCACCTGCCAGAATCCGGAGGTGGCCATGAGCACCCTCATCAAAATTTCGGGCCTTCCGGCCCGCTATTACGGCCGGGTGAGCAGTGCGGAGTTTCGCAGGCAGGCACGGGCATTCGACGACATACAGGAGAGCCATTTTGACAAGTTTATCCGGTTCGCTGCCAAGCATGAAAGCGATCAACCCTTCACCATTATCCGGGCCTCCCAGCTGTTTCAGTGGATTGAAGCTGGAGATTATGAGCGCATATTGGAGAAGGATCGCCTGGAAGGCATGCCTCCCGATTTTCATTGTACCAACCGCAATTGCCCCTTCCCTTTTGAGGAAGAGGAAAGCTATTGCAGAGAATGCGGGATGGAACTAAGCCGGCTGCGGCAGCCGGCTCAGGGGTAACCGCATTACCCCGGGAGGGGGCATTTCCGCATATTGAGCATGCCCCAAAGCCAAACAGGGCAAGGTGTTTTTGCGCTTACTTCTTTTGTGTAACGTTCTTTGTATGAATGTTTTGCCGGTTTTGGAGAATTTGTGCATTTTTATGCCCTTGCATGCCTGGGCCTGCATCTATGGGCTGTGGCTGTTGGCTTTGACCAATTGTATATGAAAAAAATTACGTTTGCACTTTTTTCCCTTTTTCTCCTTTTTTCATTCATTGGGCGTGCTCAGTACATAGAGGGGCAATTGACAGATAAACATCGTCAAAAGCCCGTTCGCTTTGCTCAAATTGAGGTACTCAACACGGCCATCACCACCAGCAGTGACCGCCAGGGGCGCTTTACCATCAGGGGCCTGCCGGCGGGCAGCTATACCCTTCGCATATCTCACGAGGGCTACCACCCGGTGGACTACCCGCTGGACCTGATGTATGACGAGCCCACCCAGGTAAAAGTATGCCTGAAGCAGAAACTGCTTCACCTCAACGACCAACTGGTGCAAACGGCCCGCCGCTACGAGCGCGATGCCTTTTACAGCAGTGAATCTGTCTCGGCTTATGAGCAGCGGCAGTTGGAGCAGCAGGCTGCCCGCAGTACGCCCGAGGCCCTGCAGGGCCTCACGGGTATGTGGCTTCAGCAGGCTTCGCTGGGCATGGGGGCTCCCGTCATTCGGGGCCTGAGCGGTAGCCGCAGCCTCATCCTCATAGATGGCATACGGCTCAGTACCCCGCTGGCCTCTCCGGCGCCTTTTTCTTTTTTGTCCACGGTGGACCCGGCACAACTGAGCCGGGTAGAGCTGCTGCGGGGCTCTGGTGCTACCCAATACGGCAATGGCGCCATGGGCGGAGTACTGCAATTGTTTACCCGCACTCCTTCCTACAGCAGGCAGGGCGTGGAAGTGCATGGGAGTTGGCAGGGCAAATGGCTCAGCCGTGGCATGGAACTCGGCAACAGGGCCAGCTTGCAGATCAGCACACCTGCGGTGGCCGTTTTGGGGGGCTTTTCGTATAGCGAATTTGGCCACCTCATGGCCGGCAATGGCAGGGGCAGCCGCCAACCCACCGCTTACTTGCAGCGGGGAGGCGACCTCAAGGCCAGGTTTCGCCTGGGCAGCCGGCACCAGCTCACCCTGGCATACCAGCAGCAGGCCCTGCTGGATTTGCCCCATTACGAGCAGGTAGCCTTTCACAATTATTCCCAATACCAGTCCGACCCCCTGAAGCGCCAGCTGGCATACGCCAGGTGGGAGAGCCACCTGGCCAGCAAATGGCTCAGGAAAATACAGTTTACGGGCTCCTATCAAGATTTTTACGACAACCGCAGCCAGCAAATGTCTGGCAGAGAGGAGCTGCAGCGTTTTCGCAACCAGTTGAACAGTTGGGGAGCTGTGCTGGAGATCCACTCCCAGCCCATTCCCCAGTGGAACATCGTTTCGGGCATAGAATACTACCACGACGAGCTGAAGAGCGAGGCATGGCAAATAGGCCAGGAGGTATCCCCCCTGTCTCCAGAGTATGCCGATGGTGCGCGCACTGACAACCTCTCCTTTTTCAGCGTGCATACCCTTGACATCCTCAAGTTGCGCCTCTCCTTTGGTGGCAGGGCCAATGTGTTTGCCCTGGGCGTGGACGATCCCGGCTTTGGCATGGTGAATTTTACCCCCAAGGCTTTTACCAGTAATTTTTCAGCTTTGTATCCGCTTTCGCGCCATTTTCACATGGTGGCTTCGCTCAACTCGGGCTACCGCATGCCCAATATGTATGAGCTCAGTCAGTGGGGCGCATTTGATGGCGGCATTGAGGCGCCCAATAAGCTGCTGGGGCATGAAAAATCCTTTACTTCAGAAATTGGCATCAAGGCCAAAAGCGGCCGCTATGCAGGCTCTATTGTGTTGTATCGCAGCAGGCTAACCGACCTGATGGAGCGCATTCCGGCCCTGTACCAGGGCTATGCTTACCTGCAGGGGGCCCGGGTGTACCAGCGGGTAAATCTCAGCCAGGCTTTTGTGCAGGGCATAGAGGCAGAGCTGGAGCTTCCGCTCTTTGAGCGGGTACTGATTTACGGCAATGTGAACTATACCTACGGCAATGAAGTAAATGCCGCCGCCCCTATGTCTTATATTCCCCCGCTGCATGGCAAGGCCGGCCTGCGCTACCAGGACCGCAAAGGTTTTTGGAGCAAAGCTGAGTGGTTTTATGCCGCCGATCAGGACCGCATTTCTCCCGAAGATGCAGCCAACCCCCTCATTCCCGAAAGCGGCAGCCCTGCCTGGCAGGTGGTGAATGTGTTTGTGGGCTATGATGTGGGATACGATTTTGGGTGGTGCAGCGCTTCGCTGGGGGTGCTCAACCTGCTCAATGAAGGCTACCGCATGCACGGCTCTGCCCTGGACGGTTATGGCCGCTCTGTGAGGGCTTCGCTCAAACTTCGTTTCTAAACATCATTTATGTCGATATGCACCTTCCTTTTTTCAATTTCAACTACCAATCAACTGCTATGAAATACGCCTATTCTTTTCTTATTGCAGCCATTTTGTTTGCTGGCTGCCAGCAAGATACTGCACCCCGCCAGGGCAAATGGACCTATCCCGCTACGGCCAAAGTGGAACAAGTGGATACCTACTTTGGCCACGAAGTGGCCGACCCCTACCGGTGGCTGGAAGATGACCGCTCCGAAGAAACGGCTACCTGGGTAAAGGACCAGAACGAACTCACTTTTTCCTACCTCGAAAGCATTCCCTATCGCGAAAAAATCAAAAAACGGCTGGAGGAACTGGAAAATTACGAAAAAGTATCGGCCCCCTTTCCCAAAGGCGACTATTATTATTTCTACAAAAATGACGGCCTGCAAAACCAGAGTGTGCTCTACCGCAAAAAGGGCCTGGAAGGGGAGGCTGAGGTGTTTTTCGACCCCAATACCCTCTCCGAAGACGGCACGGTAGCCCTGGCAGGCAGCAGCTTCTCAAAGGACGGGCGCTACTTTGCCTATATGCTTTCGGAGTCGGGCTCGGACTGGCGCAGCATATACGTGATGGATGCCCAAAGTATGCAGAAGCTGGATGACCACCTCCGCTGGGCCAAATTTACGGGCATTGCCTGGCAGGGCGATGGCTTTTACTACCAGCGCTTTCCCGAACCCCGCCCGGGCGATGAACTCAAAGCCCAGAATACCTTTGGCAAAATATACTACCACCGCCTGGGCAGCAGCCAGGAGGAAGACAAACTCATTTTCGAAAACCCCCAAAACCCCAACAACCGCTTCGGCGCTCAGGTGACAGATGATGAGCGCTTTCTGGTCATTTATTCTACCGAAACCACTCATGGCAATGGCCTCTACCTCAAAGACCTTTCGCAGCCGGGCAGTGAGTTTGTGCCGGTGATAACGGATTTTGAACACGAGCACCGCGTCATTGGCAACGAAGGCAGCAACATATTCCTCCTCACCAACCTGCAGGCGCCCAACCAGCGCGTGGTAAAAGTAGCCATATCCAGCCCCACTCCCGAACACTGGGAAGACGTGATTCCCGAATCGGAGCATGCGCTTTCGGCCGACATGGCCGGGGGGCGCATTTTTGCCAGCTACCTCAAAGATGCCAAAACGGCTGTTTACCAGTACAAAACGGATGGTAGCCTGGAGTGGGAGATAAAACTGCCGGATATTGGCACGGCCAGCGGCTTTAGCGGAGAGCCAGAGCAGCAAGAGTTGTTTTACAGCTTTGCCTCTTTTACCATTCCTTCGGCTGTTTACCGTTACGACATTGCCACGGGCGTTTCTACCCTTTACCAGCAGGCCCGCGTGGCCTTCAACCCGGCCGACTACCATACCGAGCAGGTGTTTTATCACAGCAAGGACGGCACAAGGGTGCCCATGTTCATTGTGTACAAAAAGGGCCTGAAAAAGAACGGGCAAAACCCCTGCTGGCTGTATGCCTACGGAGGCTTCAACATCAGCGTTTTGCCGCGTTTCAGTGCATCCCGCATTGCATGGCTGGAGCAGGGCGGGATTTATGCCCAGCCCAATATACGCGGCGGAGGTGAGTATGGGGAAGAATGGCACAAGGCCGGCACCAAAATGCAAAAGCAAAATGTTTTTGACGACTTCATTGCTGCTGCCGAATACCTCATTGAAGAAGGCTATACCTCCAGCGAATACCTGGCCATAGAGGGCGGCTCCAATGGCGGGCTGCTCATAGGGGCCACCATCAACCAGCGGCCTGAGCTGGCAAAAGTGGCCATTCCCCGGGTAGGGGTCATGGATATGCTGCGCTACCAGCACTTCACCATCGGCAGTGCCTGGCGCACCGATTACGGCACCTCCGAAGACTCTGAGGAGATGTTTGAGTACCTGCGCTCCTATTCGCCTTTGCACAACATACGGGAGGACGCCCCATACCCGGCTACCCTGGTAATGACGGCCGACCACGACGACCGCGTGGTACCGGCACATTCTTTCAAATACGCAGCCACCTTACAGGAAAAAGCGGGCTGGGGACCCAACCCCCTGCTGATACGCATTGAAACCAAAGCCGGACACGGTGGGGGCACGCCCACGTACAAGCGCATCGAACAACGGGCCGATATGTATGCCTTTGCCCTGGAAAACATGGGCCTGGAATATGTGGAGGTACCTGATGTGGCCCGCACCGACTGGTGAGTGAGCGCTTGTTTTCAAAATGTCGTTTGCAAACAGGCCTCATAATCGGTGGCATCATTGCACCAGATGAAGGCCCAGTGGTGGCTGATGCCCGCGCGGCGCAGGGCTTCGTGGCGGTGGTTGCCATCGCAGAGGTGGAGCATGGCCGCTTTGTACTCCAGGATAAAAGGTGGGGGCGTCCAGCCTGCGGCCAGGCTGGCCAGCATGCTGCTGATGGCTTTCTCCCAGTCTGAGGGGGCTTGCCGGTAGGGGCTATGTGCTTCCGGTCCGCATATACGCAGCAGAGAGGCAAGTGGGATGCGCAGGGGACCTATCCAGTACCTGCGGCACAACTTCAGCCCGGTTGAAAGGGCCTCGTTTCTGCCTGGCCCCAATAGAAAAGCGTGCACCCACTTTTCAATTGCTTCTTCTGAATGGCAATTTAGTGCCATTTTCAACCAATGATTTTCCACGCTGTTTTGAGCTTGATAGTAACTATTCAGCACCCTCAGGGTGAAAAAAACAATTGTTGTAAGTTGTTCATTTTCAATGGTTTGCATTAACCACCTCCAACTCCTCCTTGAAAAGGAGGAGAGTTCTCCGGGGCAGGCGGCGCAGCCGCCTGCGAACCTTCAACT
>RFHT01000474.1 GCA_003696835.1 Bacteroidota bacterium | reverse complement strand
GGAAAAGAATTACCACTACATGATGCGGGTGGATGTGGAGGCCAATAAGCTGGTGAGGTCGGCCGACGAAAGGCTGGTGCCCTGGCTGCCGCGCAATCAGTTTGGCTGGCACATACAGGATCAGAACTACTTCAATTTGTTTTTTGACCGCAGGGACGGAGGAAGGCCTCTTCCCAACATCGACTTTTTAGATCAGGTGGTGCTGGCCATTGTCAAATACGACATTCACCCCTGGGAGCTGAATGTGGAAGCAGTCAATTACAACCCCCGCAAACACCACATCCACCTCGTCTTTACCGGCCAGCCTTTGTACCACCGTTCGGTGGCCAAACAAACCACTACCCTGCTGGTATTCATCAAACAAAACAAAAAGATTCAAAAAAACGGCTCCAGAAGCCTGACCTTTTCGGCCGAACAAAGGGGAGAAGAACCCACGTTTTATGCCAACGATGGCAGCAATGCCATGAAGGTGTTTCCTCTGGCTTTTACCGCAGGGCTGCTGGGCCACAGTGGGGGAGGCAATGGGGTATATCTGGAGCGCTATGTGCAAAAACCCCAGAGCATAGCCCAGGGCAAAACCGAAGCCCTGACCGAAGCCCAGAAGGCCCGCCTCAAAATGGAAGAGGAAGAAGAGCGCCTGGCCATTGAGGCCCGCGAAAAAGCCTACCAGCAACAAAAATTGAAAGAAGCCCAGCAGTTTGCCCATAAAGGCGGCAACAAGCAAGCCCAACAGCCACAAGTCGCTTCTGATGCGGAGCTTTCCGGCGGCTCTTATACCGAAGACGAACTGCTGGCCGCCAAAGAAAAGGCCCTGGAAATGCGCAGAAAAGAACTGGGCCTGGACGCAAGCCCGGCCGAAAAGCTACCTCCCAGGCCGGAGACCAAAACAGAGGAAGCCCTCACCCTACAATTAAACTATACCGAACCCAAGGGCTATATGGTGCGCCGCGACATTGAGCTGCCACCCATTACTTACCTCGTCATTCGCACCAAGCGCGAATGGGATGAATACCTCAAAACCGTGCCCCCCGGCATGACCCGCATTACGCCCATCAGCCCGGAGGACTTCCAAACCAAGCTGGCTGTGGTCATTATCAAAAAGGGCAATTCCTACTGGGAAATGGAAACGCGCTCGGTCTGGCAAAGCGGAGACGAACTGCGGGTAAACATCGCAGCTGAGCAAACCCGCGAAAACCTGGGCTGGGAGGCCACCATTTTGTACGTGGCCATGGTAGAGCGCGGCAGCTACCAACGGGTTTCCATCCTGCAGAACGGGCAGAAAGTCAAGGAAATATCACTCAATTAAGATCCTGCTGCTGTATAGCAATTCCTCCCCCCAAATTCTGAGTACATAAGTGCCCCGGGCCAGATGCCCCAGTTCAATGGCGTAGCCCTGCTGTTCCTGTCTGATGGGCGGGCTGCTCCATTGCCCCATTGCATTGATGAGGGCCAGCCTGCGAGGTTTTTCGGGTAGTCCTTGCAGGTAGAGGGTATGGCGGGCGGGGTTGGGGAAGACGTATATGCCGGTCTGGCTGTTCCACACTTCGGCGTACTGGCTGTAGGCGCTGCTGCCGTCGGGCAGCAGCAGGCGCAGCCGGTAGTAGAGGCGCCGCCAGGGCAGCGAAGCTGCCTCAGCGTCGGGATAGGCATAGTGCAGGCTGCCATCAGCTTGCACCCTGGCAATGCGCTGCATCTTGTCCACTGCACTGCCCCGTTCGATTTCAAACAGCCCGTACTCCACTGCCTGGGGGAGGTACCAGTGCAGTTGTACCGCTCCGGCCTCCCAGCCTGCCTGCAGGCTGGGAGCGGCAATGGCCAGGGGCGTGACCACCACCGGCTGCTGGAAGCCCTGGGTGAGGGCAGGGCCCGCGCCGGGCAGGCTGCCCATGATGGCTTCCCCAAAGGTGGTGGAAAAGTAAGTGCCGTTGACCTGCCCAGTGAGGCAGGAGGTGCTGAATACCTTGCGCTCCAGTATTTGGGCATAGCCGCTGTGCAGCAAAGCGAATAAGAGCAGGTGCAGACTGAGGAGGTTCAATACATTTGGCATTACTTGTGGGCTTGAGGTGCTAGTTCGAGTTGAGAAAGTCGTCTTTCCAGGGCTTCTATGAGCTGTTGTTGCTGCCCGAGCAGACTTTCGGCCTGCTGCAGCCGCTTTTCCTGTTTTGTTATGAGCTGCTGTTGTTCCTGTATGGCTTTGACAGCCAATACCGAAAACTCATCGTAGGCCAGGGAAAGGTGGTTGCCGGTACGATATACCCGGTCGGGGAAGACCTCGGCCACCTCCTGGGCAATGAAGCCCACCGAGCGGCGGGTATGCTGGCTTTCATCCCGGTAGAAGTAAGTACTGGGTTTGAGTTTCATCAGTTGGGGCAATACTGCTTCCATGGGTCGTATGTCGCGCTTGAGGTGGCGGTCGGAAAGCTGGTTGTAGGCCCCGGTGCCCGCATCTATGGAGGCCTTGCTCGTGCCCCGGTAGGCAAATTGCAGGTCGGTGCGGGTGTCGTAAAACACGTCCCAGTAATTGGTAGAGCTAAACCCATTGATGCGCATCCCGCCACCTACGGCATTGGCCGTTTGCTCAATCTCAAATCGCGCCGCCGGATTTTTGCCTATGCCCACATTGCCACCACCTTCGGCTATGCGCACTTCCCTGTCGGAATTAAAGTTGATGTAAATGTCGTTGTTTACCCCCTCGATCTGGTTGGCGTCAAAGGCCATGCCGTTAGTGGTTGTACCGATGAGCAGGGCCGCATTGGCCGGCGTGAGGGTGTTACCTACATTGATACTGCCCAGGGCCGAGGATACCTGCAGCATGCCCGTGGGGCTGTTGTAGCCAATGGCGGTTTGGCCGTTTTTGAGGATGACAAAAGAATTGGAGCGGTTGCTGTTGGAGGTGCCGTCTCCAATCATGAGCACCGGATCGGTAGCTACCCAACTAGCGCTGTCGCCGGTGATGAGGTTGAACCTGCCCAGGGCCAGGGAAGCGTAGGGGTAGGAGTTGGTTTGGTAGCCCATGGTGAAGGAATAATTGCCACGGGCCTCGGTTACCCAGCCGGTAGAAAAGGCGTTGTAGCCGTAGGCATCGCTGGGGCCCATGGCGATGGAGGCCTGGCCGCGTGCATCGGAATTCCAGCCTATGGCCACCGCATAGTCTTCGCGCGAAGAGGAAGCCCCCAGGCCGGTGGTTCCACCGCCAATAGAGACGCCATAACGCCCACCGGTATAGCCATACATGGCTATGCCACCTTCTTCTTCAGCCACGCCCTCAAAAGTGATGCTACCCCGCCCTTTGGAGGAACCGCCAAAAGTAAAGCTGTTGTTGCCCCGGGCATGGCCAAAGAAAGCCACAGAGCCCGAGCCGTCGGCCCAGCCAGAAGAACCGAAGGCAAAAGCCCCAAACCCCTTGGCCCGGGAGTTTCGCCCGCCTGCGAACGAATAGTAGCCCACACTGTCGTAATCCCAGAATTTGTCGTAGTTGTAGCCCCCAAAGGGATTGTTGAGGTAGCCAACACGCAGGGCGCCTTTTTGTCCATAATAAAGAAACTTAAAACCCGAGCCCGTGGTATTGGTGCCCCAGAGTACATTGGAGGTGTCGGGCAGGTGCAGGGTAGTGCGGGGAGTGTCGATGCCGATGCCCACCCGCCCCGCGGCATAATAGGCGTTGGTGGCGTTCTGGTTCCAGATACTGGAAGCAGCCGGGTTGGCAGGCACCCATTCAGTGCCGTCCCAGCTTAGGGTTTGCCCTATACTCAGGCCGCTGAGGTTGACATTGCCCAGGTCGCCCATGTCCATGTTGGCTTTTTCGGCATACAGGGAGTATGGTACACTGGCCAGGGACGTGGTGCCCAGACTGGTGAAGCCACCGCCGTCGTCGATTTCCACCAGCACGCGGTAGGGGCCGGCGGCCCAGTCGATGGCTGCAAAGCTGCCTAAGTTGGGGGTACCCATTCCAATGCTGGTTTCCAGCAGCCCGTACATGTCGGTAGTGAGGGTGTGGGTTTCCCGGTACACGGGGTTGTTTCCTCCATCCTGAACCGTAAAGCGAATGCTGATGGGCGTGCTGGTGAGGGCTACGCCCTGATTATCTCTTGCCACGGCCTGAAAGTGGATGCCGGCAGGTACCTGTGCATAGGCAATGTGGGTGCAAAACAGGCTGCCCAGCAGCCCCAGGCAAGTCAGCAAGCAGGAGAAGTTGAGGGTTTTCATGGCTAATGTGTTTCAAATAATGTTTATTTACCTTGTGCTTTTGCAGGCCAAAAGTGTTACCAGAGGAATACCTTATTTTTTGAAGGGCGCAATTGGTAACATATTGAGTTGAAAACAGAACAGAGAAACAGCATGAAGCAGGAGGATAGGAATGGCGTATTATGGACGGATATAGCGAGTGGGGGCAGCAGGCTG
>RFHT01000473.1 GCA_003696835.1 Bacteroidota bacterium | reverse complement strand
CTCGCGCTGCTGTCAGTACCGTGGTCCTGCTTTTACCAGTATGTCAAATAACTCTTGCTTACCCCGCTCTCCAACGCAGAACAATGCCTGCTCCCTACTCGTGTATGTTTCGTACAAAATGAACGTCAATTTTCGCTCCTTCACACCATAATTGCCAAGCTATAATTCCTGACAATTGCATTGTTATTTGTGAAGGGACAGCAAAGGTAAGGGGTGTATTTGAAAGGACAAAATTTTTTTAGAAAAAAATTGGAATGTGGGCCTGCTGAGCACCCTTGATGATGCCCGAAACCTGCAATGGGAGCTTTTCAAAGCCTGGGGGCATCTCCTACAACATCTGAAATCCCAGATCCAGGCTCAGTAGAAAATTATGGAGACCGTCGGTACGTTGATACCGGGCAAAGCGCAACTCCAGGCTTTTGAGCAGGGTGATGCGGCCGCCGCTGCGGGCGGCTTTGAAACGAGCCAGCCCGTAAAGGGGCGAATAATTTAGGCCCAGACCCCATTGCAGGGAGCGAAAGGCCGAAAGGTCGTAGTCAGAGGTGCCATAGCGGGCTGTGGCCGTATGGCCCTGAAAGGGGCGGAAAAAACGGGCTGCGCTTTGGCTGTGAAGCCGTACAAAGGGATGAAGAGAAAGGAAGAGGTGGACCTTGAGGGGCATTTCGAGCTGCAGGGTGTAAGCCCATATTCCGAAGGTATCAACATATAGCCTGCCGTAGCTCCTGAGGACGAGGAAGTCGGAAAAGAAATAGTGGGCCCGCACAGCCAGGGGCCATTTGAGGCGGCGTGCAGGCATGCGCTCAATGTCCACAAACACGCTGCTGTCGTTGAAGCGGTAAATGCGGTGGAAAGGGGTGGAGAGCCAGCCGTGCTGGAAAATGAGCTCCGTAGAGAAGGAGAGTTGCAGGCGGGTATTGACCACCTGCGAAAGCAGCACGCCAGCCTGGTAGGTGCGCCTTTTGCTGGTGGGGATGGACACCAGACCGGAATCCCGTAGCTCCTCGGGCAGGTAAATGATCCAGTTGTCCCAGTAGGCGCGTGCGTGCACGCGCCATTGGCGGTTGTCGTTGGGGGCGTTGAGGCCCCAACTTCCGCCCAGGCTGCCCGAAAGATAGTCCGACTCAATGGAGCCGCCCATCTGCAGGCCATAAAACTGCCGCCCGCCCGCCCGGCGCCAGCTGTAGGCCAGGTTGACCTGGGCGCGGCTGTCGCTTGCAGAGGCCGAAGACATATCCCGGTCGATGCGGTCGGTAGAGGCAGAGGTATAGTGGTTGACGGCCACATCGGCTTCAAAATCACTGAGGCTGTCCTTGGGCAGGTGCACGATGATGCGTGCGGCCCGGTCGGTGAGGGCCTCGGTGCCCCTGCCACCAGTTACGGCGGCATGCTCACCATCCTGCCGGTAGTAGTTGAGCAGGAAATCCACTTCAATGGGCTGCTTCACTGCCAGGCTGTCCGCTGTCTGAGCCTTTACAGGCGACAACTGTCCCTGGGCATGAACTGGAAAGCAAAGCTGTAGCAGACAAACAAGGACTGCATACAGAGGGACAGAGATGTGGGGGGGCGTGTTCACGTTCGGGCCTGAGCTTATTTAGTAGGGGCATTCATATACCAGCATACCTGGAAATCACTCCCCTTTGTTTTAACCGGAGTTGCGCGAAGTAAGTTAGCGGCTAAATGAGGAAAAATCAACAATTTGATCCCTAAGGGCAAATAGGCATCCTTCCGTGGCCTATTTGCCTGTCATCCCCCCGAAGGCGAAGGGGCCTGCAGCAGGGACAGTATATCGGCCTGCTGTTGAGCGAGCTTTTGCAGCAGCTCTTTTTTGCGCAGGTAAATGAGCCAGAGTTTGAATTGCTGACGCAAATCCATCCAGTGCTGGCCGTAGTACAGGCTAAAAATGCCCAGCAGGGGCAGGCTCAGGCCAAAAGCCAGGGTAAACCAGCGCCCGGGCGACAAGAAGTGATGAAACAAGCAGATTTCCAACACATAAAAAGCCGGAAAGAGGAGCATGCCGCTGACCATCATGATGGCGGCGTGGTACTCAATCTCATCGGTCAGGCGCCTGGCCAGGTGGGCAGGCAGGGTGTAGGGCAGGTAATGGGTGAGCACCCCCAGCAGAAAGAGGGGCAGCGTTAACAGCAGGTACAATCCCTGGGCGAGCATGCCCAATGGCCGTTGCCAGGGCGCTTTTTCAAAGGCTTTCTCGCTCACCTTCAGCCGCTGTTTTATGCGGGTATAGAGCAGGGTCTTTTCTCGTAACGCTTCGTAAACATCTGGCTGCTGCCGGGCCATCTGACGCAGGGTGTTGGCCAGTTGTTGCTGTTGCTCAAAATCTGCTGGCCCTGCCCCATTGATGAGCTGGGTGAGTTGCTTCAGCAGGTTTTCCTGCTCCTTGTCGTCTGCAATGATGAGTAGCGCTTCCATTTGTTCCTGCAAATGGGCGGTAAGCTGCTTCACACATGCCTGGGGGTTATTTTTATAAACAACCTCCCAATCTTTCACCCAAATGGGCGGACCAATGTTGATGATCACAGGGCTACGAAATTCATTGGGAGCCAGGTAGTTGAGGGCCACAGGCAGGATGGGCAGGCCCAGGCCGAAGTCATGTCTGGCTTCGGTTTCCAAAGCAATGCGCGCCAGGCCAGATTTGAGGGGCCGCAGCTTCATTTCGGCAAAGCTGGTTCCTTCGGGAAAAATCAGCAGGGTACCCCCCTTACTCAGATACTGTATGCAGGCCCGGAAACTGCCCAGGTTGTTGGTTCGCTGGCCAGGCTGGACGTCTTCCCGGCGGTAAACCGGAATGACGTGAAGCTGCTTCAGTAGCCAGGAAATCAGCCGGTTGGCAAAAATCGTGGATTTGGCCAGAAAACCTGTGCGCTG
>RFHT01000472.1 GCA_003696835.1 Bacteroidota bacterium | reverse complement strand
TTCAAGTTGTTTATTCAGAAGCTGTTTGTACAAACAGCCCAGCAGGTAGCAAAAGAAGCCGCCGTACAGCCCCGCCCGGCTGTTGCGGCACGCCGCCAAAGCGCTTACGCCCCCGTACGCAATACGAGCCGTCGTCCGGCTGGCCATGCTGCCCCCTCCAGTACCTCCGCCTCATCCCGCATCAAGCCCCTGTACGATGACAAAAACTGGATTCCCATGATGCTGAACATGCTCAGAGAAAAAAGAATCCGAATTACAGACCCAGCCGTGCTGCAGCATCTCATTTACAAACCCTTTTTCCCCGAAATATACGAACACCTCAGCCCCGAGGAGCGCAGCGAAGTGGACCGCTACAATTGGAAGACGCCCCTAGACTAAGGCCATGATTTCATGGCTCATAAAAAAGGCATAAAACAACAGCAGAATCAGCCCTTCCCAGCGGTTGATGGACTTGTCCAGGGTAATGAAAAAAGTGAGCAGCGTAACGGCGACCATCAACGGCAGGCTGAAGCTATTAATACTGGCGGGAATGGCATAGGTGCTGATGAGGGAGGGGACGCCCATCACACAAAAAATATTGAAAATATTAGAACCCAGTATATTGCCTATGGCCATTTCCGTATTACCGCTGCGCACTGCTACCATAGATACTACCAGCTCGGGCAGCGAGGTGCCCAGAGCCACGGCCGTAAGGGCAATTACCTCCTTGCCTATGCCGTAAAGAATCGAAAGCTGCTCTATGGCACGCACATTGTACTTGGCCGATAAGTAAATGGCCACCCCACTGAAAATGAGGATGAAGGGTTCTTTGAGGGAGATGCGGTGAATTTCCGGGTCGTATTCAGGAGAGCCTGCCGTGATTTGTTGACTTTTTTTGCCCAAATCCAGTACATAACCCAGGTAAATCAATAATCCAAACAGACAGATGAAGCCTTCGTTGAGGCTGAAATGGCCATCGTAGCTAGCCAGGGCCATGAAAAAAGTGGCGCCAATGAGCAGGGGCATCTCCACGCGCATAATGTCGTACTCCAACCTGATTTTTCGACCCAAAAACGCAATCAGCCCCAGAATCAGGCAGATGTTGGTGATATTGGAGCCTACTACATTGCCCGAAACGATTTCGGCATTATCTTCCAGCACAGCTATAATGGAGGTTACAAGCTCTGGCAGGGAGGTGCCCAGGGCTACCAATGTTACCCCAATGATGAATTGAGGAATGCCCAGGGCAAGGCCTACACGTTCGGAAGACTTGATGAAAAAATCGGCAGATACAACCAGAATAACCAAAGAAAACAGGAAGACAATCCCCCAAATAATGGACTCAGGCATAAAGACTTGTTATTTGGGAACACATAAAAATTGGGCTTGGGTAAACAGTGAGGGTTCCCGTTGCTCCCAATACGTATTTAACCCCCCGGGGTTTAAAAGCTGTAAAGAAAGCGATCTTTTCAAATAAATGACGGGTTTTATCTGCTTTTTGAGCGATTTATGAAACTCATACGTTTAAGAATCATGGTTTTAGCAATTGAGAAACCCTCAAAGTTTGTTAGCTTTACCCCACCGGCATGACTTTGCAATCAGGCTTTTTATGAAACAATGGTTGACCACGATAAGCCTTGTAGTTCCGCTGCTTCTTTGTGCGCAAAAACGAACCTATATAGGAGTAAATATTACCCCTGTCATTCTCAATACCCTGGACGTTCGGGCCGAGCACCAGGTAAACCGCTTTTTTTCCATTCAGATGGCCGCAGGCTTCCGGGCCCAGAGCCGGGATTCGGTATGGAGGCCGCGTGTACGCGCCCTGGAGGACTTTATTCACCTGCGCGACCAGGCCCTGTTTTTGTCGGTAGGTGCCCGCCTCTTCGACCGGCCCGCACGCTTCGCCACCGAGTACCCCTACATCAGCTTTGAACTCGTAGGCGTTTATTATAACGAAGAGGTTATCATCCGTAGCGACTTTCAGCCGCCGGTAAAGCTCTACCCCAAAGGCGCCAAGCTGGGCGCCAGTGTGCAAATTGGCTTCGTGTCCGAGCTCATGAATCGCGTACATGTGGACTTCGCCCTGCAAATGGGCTACTCCAAACCCCGCTCAGACCTGCTTTCCTACTACCTTCCCTCTATGGGCTATACCGTTTTTGGGCTGGACATCATAGGCGTAAAAGGGGGCCATCTCCAACCCATTATTACCATCAAATACAACCTCGTCAAAGATAAAAGAAGGCGAATACGGGAAAAGGAATAGTACGGCCTGCTGTCTGATAGCTTACATTCCCGCTTGCAGATATGGGGTAGTTTTACTATCTATCGCATGTATTTTATCCATCAGCACCCTTATTTACAGCAACCTACAAGAAATGAAATTACACAAGCTTTTGTTAGGTATTTTTCTGGCTGCTGCCATGTGGACAGGCTGCAGCAATTCCGAAGGCATCGACTACCAATCCCTTACCCTTACCGATCTGCAGGGAAAACCCGTAAGCTTTGAGGAATTTGAGGGAAAACGCATACTGCTCAACTTTTGGGCCACCTGGTGCGGGCCCTGCCTCAAAGAAATGCCCGACCTGGAAAAAGCCCGGCAGGAGCTGGAAGACGAAGGCTATGTATTTCTACTGGTTTCGGATGAAGAAACGGATAGAATACGCAGCTATGCAGAGCGTAAACCCCAATACCATTTTCGTTTTTTGAAAATGGAAGAATCCATCAAATCCATTGGCATTTTTTCCATTCCCCAAACCTATATCATCGACAGCAATGGCAAGGTAGTACATGCCATTACCGGCGCCACCCACTGGGCTTCCGAAGAGACCCTCAACTTGCTGAGGGCTGTACCCTAGCTTGCCAGCTAAGGCACATTCAAGCATGTTTTAAACACAATCCAATGAGAAAACACCTGATAGGCTGCCTGCTGTGGTGGGTGGGCTGCAGCACAATACACACCAGCCTGGCACAGACCGACTCCCTGCATATATTTTTGCAGCAGAAGTTGCACCAAATACAGACTGCCGGCTTTGCAGCCGGCATAGTCGTGGGGGAGGAACTCGTATGGGCCAAAGGCTACGGCTATGCCGACCTTGCCCGAAATAAGCCTTTCACCCCCAGTACCATCATGAACATTGCCTCTATCAGCAAAACCGTTACAGGAGTGGCTCTGATGCAGGCCGTAGAGCAGGGGCTGATCGCACTGGACCACGACCTGAACGACTACCTGCCTTTTGAGGTGCGCAACCCCCACTTCCCCGACCAGCCCATTACGCCCAGGCACCTGGCTTCACATACGGCTGGCATACGCGACCGTCTGCTGGTATATGAAGCCAGCTACTATCCCCGGGGGAAAGCCCACGAAGAACTGGGGCCCTTTTTGAGGTCTTACTTCGAGCCCACTGGCAGGCGTTACCGCAAACGCAACTTTTATAAGCAAGCCCCGGGCACCCATTATGCTTACAGCAACATAGGGGCAGGGCTGGCAGGTTACCTGCTGGAAGTTCGTTCGGGCATGGGCTTTAATGCATTTACTGCCAGCCATATTTTTCAGCCTCTGGGTATGAACCATACAGGATGGTTTTACGAGGAAGTAGATATGAATGAACATGCCACCCTTTACAGTGGCCGTCTTAAACCAAAAAAGCTGTACCGCCTGGCCACCTACCCCGACGGAGGCCTGCGTACAAGTGTGACAGACCTGAGCAAGTTTTTGTCCATGCTGATGAACCACGGAGTGTATAAAGGAAGGCGAATACTTTCGGCAGAAAGTGTACAGCAAATGCTCACACCCTATTCAGGCCAGGACGAAGCCAGCCTGCAGGGCAGTACCTATGGCTTGTTTGTCTCCATCAGGAGAACCCGCAGCGGAGATCTGCTCAAAGGACATACAGGCGGCGATCCCGGCGTACGCACCTTTATGTTTTTTATGCCTGAAGAAAAAGTAAGGGTACTGTTGTTGTTTAATACCAAGCTGAACAAAAAGAGCCAGGCTGAGGTAGGGAGTATGATTCGCCGCATGTTGGATGCCGGCCTGGCATTCCGGGCGGCACAGAGGTAATAAAATGAAGTAATTTGTGCATTCCGGGTAGTGGAAGTGTCACATTTGTATGATGGGAGGTGTTATGCTTGTGAAACGGAAGATGAAAAGAGAAAAGAGAAATGGAAAAAAATGTGTGAAGATAGCACCCCTTATAGCTTCCTATTAGCTGCATTATTTTGTAACTTTCGGCCCCACTTCAGATTATTTGTTAATATTACCTGATGGAAGAAACTGCTATACACACTCAGTTTATTATCAATGCCCTCATTATCATAGGGTTAGCACTATTTGTGTTGTTGACTGCGGCGGCTTACACGGTATATGCCGAGCGCAAAGTGGCTGCGGCTATTCAACAGCGGGTTGGGCCCAACCGGGTTGGGCCATTTGGCTTGCTTCAACCCCTGGCCGATGTAATAAAGCTGTTGCTGAAAGAAGACATCGTGCCTGTGGCCGCCGATAAGTTTGTGCACTTCATTGCTCCGGTAATCTCCGTCTCCATTGCCCTGATTACCATGGCGGTCATCCCCTTTGCCAGGGCCGAAGGCCTGGCCTTTACCGAGGGCACGGGCGGCTATCTCATGATTGCTGATGTCAACATTGGCATACTCTACATACTGGCCGTTACCTCCATCTCAGTTTATGGCGTAACTCTGGCCGGCTGGTCGTCAAACAGCAAGTACTCCCTGCTGGGAGGCCTGCGGGCCTCAGCTCAGATGATCAGTTATGAGCTGGCTATGGGCTTGGCCGTGGTGAGTGTGATTTTGCTCACCAATGCCAACTACACCGGAGATGGCGGCTTTTTGAAACTTACTTCCATTGTGGAGGCCCAAAGAGAATTCTGGAACATATTCATTAATCCTCTGGGCTTCATCATTTTCGTTACCGCTGCTTTTGCCGAAGCCAACCGTACGCCTTTTGACCTGGTAGAAGCAGAGCAGGAGCTCGTAGGGGGCTTTCACACCGAGTACAGCTCGATGAAATTTGCCCTCTTCTTTGTAGCAGAATACATTCACGTCATCGTTGCTTCGGCCCTCATCACCACCCTCTTTTTGGGCGGATACCTGGGGCCTTTTGAAGGAGCAATAGGGGTGGCAGAATGGAGCCCGCTGTGGCAGCTGCTCTGGGGGCTGGCCTGGTTTAGTGCCAAAACACTCTTTTTCGTGTTTGTATTTCTATGGGTACGCTGGACCATCCCCCGTTTTAAGTACAATCAACTCATGGATTACGGCTGGAAAAGATTTCTGCCCCTGGCCATCATCAACCTGATGCTCGTTGCCCTGGGGATCGCCATTTTTGCCAGCTAGCCCATAGAGGTGAAACAATATGAACTGAATATCCGTTTTTACAGTATCTTTAAAAATATATGGAATCAAATTTCTCCGACAGAGTGAAAGACGTGATTTCCTACAGCCGTGAGGAAGCCATGCGTTTAGGGCACGATTATATCGGCCCTGAGCATCTCTTGTTGGGTTTGATTCGGGAAGGAGAAGGAGTCGCGATTCGAATACTCGTAAACCTGAGCGTGGACCTTACCCAGCTCAAACGGTCGATTGAAAATGCCGTGAGAGGCACCATGGCCAGTGTTCCGCCACCCAACCTCCCCCTCACCCGGCAGGCCGAGAAAGTATTGAAAATAACGCGACTGGAAGCCAAACTGCTCAAAAGCAGAGAAATAAGTGATGAGCACCTGCTCTTGTCTATTCTCAGAGAAGAAAACAACGTAGCCGCTCAGATCTTGTCTCGTTTTGGCGTAACCTATGAAATTGTACGATCCGAATTAGAAAATAAAGAAGAGGAAACCAATCCTCGGATGTCCGCAACTCGTGAACCACCAGAATCATCTGAAATGAGTACACCAGGAGATCGGCCACGTAAGCCGTCTAAGTCCAAAACCCCTGTTCTTGATAATTTTGGCAGAGACCTTACCAAGGCCGCTGAAGAAAATAAGCTCGACCCCATAGTTGGTCGGGAAAACGAAATCGAACGCGTGGCTCAGATCCTGAGCCGCCGCAAGAAAAACAACCCCGTACTGATCGGTGAGCCAGGCGTGGGCAAAACGGCCATTGCTGAAGGCCTTGCCCTGCGCATTATTCAGCGAAAAGTAAGCCGCGTGTTGTACAACAAGCGCGTGGTGACGCTGGATATCGCCTCCCTGGTTGCTGGTACCAAGTACCGGGGCCAGTTCGAAGAACGCATGAAAGCAGTGATGGCAGAGCTGGAAAAATCCCCCGATGTCATCCTCTTCATCGATGAGCTGCACACCATTGTGGGAGCCGGCGGAGCCTCGGGCTCACTCGACGCATCCAACATCTTCAAACCCGCCCTCGCCCGCGGAGAAATTCAGTGTATTGGGGCTACCACCCTGGATGAATACCGGCAATACATTGAAAAAGACGGAGCTCTTGAGCGCCGCTTCCAAAAGGTGATGGTCGAACCCACTTCGCCTGAAGAAACCAAAATTATTCTGGACAACATCAAGTCCAAATACGAAGACCACCACAATGTGTATTACACCGAAGAGGCCATTGAGGCCTGCGTAAAACTCAGCGACCGCTACATTTCGGACCGCTACTTCCCCGATAAGGCCATAGACGTAATGGACGAGGCCGGAAGCCGGGTGCACATTACCAATATTCATGTGCCCCAGAGCATACTGGACCTCGAAGCCAAGATAGAGGAAGTAAAAGAGCTGAAAAACAAAGTGGTGAAAAGCCAGAAATACGAGGAGGCTGCCCAACTGCGCGACCAGGAAAAACGCCTGCTCGAAGAGTTGGAGCATGCCAAGCTGGAGTGGGAAGAGGAAACCAAAAACAAACGCTATACCGTAACCGAAGAAGACGTAGCCGCGGTAGTTTCCATGATGACGGGCGTACCGGTTACCAAAATTGCTGCCGGTGAGGCAAGCCGCCTCAAAAACATGGAAAACCAGCTCAAAAATGTCATTATTGGGCAGGATGAGGCCATCGAAAAGCTCGTTAAAGCCATCAAGCGCTCCCGCCTCGGGCTCAAAGACCCCAACAAACCCATTGGCTCATTTATTTTCCTGGGCCAAACTGGTGTGGGTAAAACCGAGCTGGCCAAAGCCCTGGCCCGATTTATGTTTGACTCCGACGAGGCCCTCATTCGCCTGGACATGAGCGAATACATGGAAAAATTCACCGTTTCCCGCCTCATTGGTGCACCTCCGGGATATGTAGGCTATGAAGAAGGTGGCCAGCTTACCGAAAGGGTGAGAAGAAGACCATACTCGGTGGTGTTGCTCGACGAAATAGAAAAAGCACACCCCGACATCTTCAACATCCTGCTGCAGGTGCTGGACGACGGCCTGCTTACCGATGGGCTGGGAAGGCGAATTGACTTCAAAAACACCATCATCATCATGACCTCCAATGTGGGCGTCAGAGAGTTGAAGAGCTTTGGCACCGGCGTGGGCTTCAGTACCTCTGCCCGCCAGAAGCAATCAGACGACCTCATGCGCAGTACCATTGAGGGGGCCATGAAAAAAGTATTCCGTCCCGAATTCCTCAACCGCATAGATGAAGTCATCATCTTCAACGAGCTGGAGAAAGAGCACATTATGCGCATCATTGACCTGCAGCTCAAAGAGGTATTTGGGCGCATACGCGAAAAGGGATACGAAATCGAGCTGTCGCAGGAGGCCAAAGAGTACATCGCTGACAAGGGCTTCGACAAGCAGTTTGGTGCCCGTCCCTTGCAGCGTGCATTACAGAAATACCTCGAAGACCCCATTGCCGATACCATTTTGGAAGGCGGGCATGAGGGGGAAACCCTTTATGTGGATTACGACGAGGAAAATGACGCCATACGGGTGAGCTTTAAGCCTCCGGAAGAAGAAAATGAAAACCTTCAGGAAGCCGAAGAAGCCGAAGACAAAAACTAGTATAACTTTTTCATCAACATAAGGTGCGAATCGAATCCCTTCGGGAGCAGATCGCACCTTTTTTCTTACCACCCAATGCCGGAATTATCCACAGCCCGTCAAACCCCTTCTACCCTGGTGCTGGGGGCTTCCCCACACCCCCACCGATATGCCTATCTGGCCGTATTGCGGCTGCAGCAACAGCAGCGGCGGGTGCAGGCCCTGGGAATTGTGCCCGGCTACATAGGAGAAGTGCCAGTTTTACTTGAGCGGGAGCAGGTGCACCTGCCCGTAGATACGGTGAGCGTATATCTCCGGCCCGCCAGGCAGCAGCTCTATGAAGAGTGGCTGATAGGCATCAAGCCCCGCAGGGTGATCTTCAACCCCGGAGCCGAAAACCCCCGCCTGGCCAGTCGCCTGGCCACCAATGGCATAGAAGTACGAAACGCATGTACCCTGGTGATGCTCAGCACCGGTATGTACTAGCCTGTACCTACTGTCCGGGGCCTTTCATCAGCAAAAAATTCTCAGGCATCTGCCATTTCCAGCCTGCTTTTTTAGCTATTTTTCAGCAGTTCTTGCTTTTTCTGCCAAAATTTTCGTACCTTCATTCTACCCTAACGTCACATGCCTATGACTTCAGATTTATCCTCCAAAGTTACGGAAGGTATCCGGGTTAATGTACGATGTACCTATGTACACGATGAGTCTTCTCCCAGACATCATTACTTCCTCTTTGCCTATAAAATTTCCATCATCAATGAGTCGCCTTTCCCCGTGCAGTTGCTGAGACGCTGCTGGCACATTACGGATGGTTATGGCCAAAAACGAGAAGTTAAAGGAAAAGGGGTGATCGGAAAACAACCTCATATCCCCCCGGGCCAATCGCATGAGTATGTGAGTGGGGTAGATTTTACAGGCCCTATAGGCAGAATGCAGGGCCACTATATCATGAAGCGAACCACCGACAATAGCTTGCTGAAAGTGGAAATCCCTCCTTTTGTGTTGTGTTATCCCTTTCTGAATAATTGAGTTTTACCCACTTGTATGTGCTTTTGTATTCACGCTCAGTTTAAATATGAATCCTACTGCGACAATTGATTATTTGGGAGGATTGCGTACACAGGCCACCCATTTACGCTCAAATAGCCACATCATTACCGATGCGCCTGTGGATAACAACGGAAAAGGAGAAGCGTTTTCTCCTACCGACCTGCTGGCCACAGCCTTGGTGAGCTGTATGATTACCGTCATGGGAATTCATGCCTCCAAAAACGACATCCCTATGGGTGAAGTACACGGAAAGGTAGAAAAAATCATGGGCAGTGGCCCCCGAAGGGTTTCTATCCTGAATGTGGAACTCGTGTTTGAAAACCACCACCTCAGCGAAGCCGAAAAAAAACGCCTCGAAGCAGTGGCCATCAACTGCCCCGTGGCGAAAAGCATCAGTGCCGATATAGCAATGAATGTAAAATTTAACTATATGTAACCACTCGTACAACAGGCGTTATGCGCTGATTGTACCCATGCAGCATGGCTGCATTCAAAGGCCCAAACTCCAAACACAAGGCTCCTCAGGGAGCCTTTTTTTGTCCTAGCGATGGTTGCCTACCTTGTTGGCCTGGCACACATGGCCCCAGTGGCAGGATGAAGTGACCATAGCCAATGAAAATAAAATGACCAATGCGATAATGATGGCTTTTATTCGTTTCATGATGAATAATAATTGTGAACAACTGATAAGACGCCCCATCAAATCAATGGGTAGTTTTTGCAGGATTCTAAAGTAACCATTTTGCTTGCTCTACGCAAAATAAACGAAAAAATCTTTACTGGAATTGTCGGCTGTGCCTGCCTTCTTACAATTGACAGGCAGCTGTAAAAAGAGTGGGCAAAGACCAAACATGCCAGGCCTTGCGGGGGCGAAATGCTGATAAAACAGCTTCATCGCGTGGCTGTTATCTGCCTGCTACCTGTTTTTGTTCGGAATATAGCCGGTGCGGCATGTAAGCTCCGGAGGCTGGCTGTGCGCGTTTGAAGGAAGGGCAGGAATTATTTACTACGATTTGTAATTTATAACAATCATATAGTATGGGAAAAAATATAATCGCCGGGCACCAGGCCCGGCGATGCACACTTATAAAGTCCTCTTTCCGCCTGGGGGCGAGCATGCTGTTAGATGGCCCTGGAGCCACGCTCGCCCGTGCGGATGCGAATGCATTCTTCCAGGGGGGTAATAAAAATTTTTCCGTCGCCAATCTGCCCGCCCTTGCCGTCGTTTGAGGCCGAACGCGCCGCCTCAATGATGGTGTTTACCGTGATGTCCACAAATTCATCGTTTACGGCTATATCCAGGCGGGCTTTGGGGATCAGGCTGGGAATGACCTTTTGGCCACGATAGATTTCCTCATCTACCTGGCGTCCATGCCCGGACACACGGCTAACCGTGATCCGTGTAATTTCTGCCTGTATCAGGGCCTCATGCACCTGCTCAAGCTGGTTATCTCGTATGATAGCTGTAATGAGTTTCATGTTTTTAGAAAATTAAAATAAGCCAATGATCTCTTGCTGCTGTTTAGTTGGGGCTCAGCATGCCATACGCTTTTTCTCCGTGATACGCATCGTCCAGTCCGCGCATTTCATTTTCAGTAGAAGTGCGCAGGCCTATTAGTTTTTGTATAGCAACCAACAGCACCAAGGTCATCACAGCTGCATATACAATGGCAATGAGTACCGCGGCCACCTGAACCCCCAACTGCTGCATGACCGTCCAGTTGCCGCCTGCGGCGGCAGCTGCCTCGCTCATCCAACTGTCGCGTATGAAGAAGGTCAGCAAAATAGCTCCTACAATCCCGCCTACTCCGTGTATGCCAAATGCATCCAGCGTATCGTCAAATCCCAGGCGGTTTTTCATCAAAATAGCCAGGTAACATACGCCCGCAGCCACAGCACCCAGCACCAGAGCGCCCAGGGGCTGTACCACTCCGGCGGCGGGTGTAATGGCTACCAGCCCTGCCAAAATACCACTCACAAATCCCAGAGCAGTGGCTTTTCCCTGATGAAAGCCTTCAATCAGCATCCAGGCCAACGCGCCTGCGGCAGCTGCAGCCTGTGTGGCCGTCAGGGCCTGCGCGGTACTTAGCCCACTTTCCACACTACTGCCCGCATTAAATCCAAACCAGCCTACCCATAGAAGGCCTGCACCAATGAGGGTCATCACCAGGTTGCTGGGCTGCATGGCCGTTTTGGGGTAACCACGGCGCGCACCCAGGTAAATAGCTGCCACCAGGCCGCTTACCCCAGCCGAAATATGAACCACCGTACCGCCAGCAAAGTCTATGGCACCGTTTGCACCCAGATTGAACAAGAAACCATCTTCTGCCCATACCCAGTGGCAAAGCGGGTTATATACCAGCAACCCCCACAGGGCAATAAATACGCAGTAGGCTTTAAAAGAAACCCGCTCGGCAAAAGCCCCGGCTATGAGCGCAGGGGTAATGATGGCAAACTTGCCCTGAAACATGGTGAACACATACTCCGGTATGCCGCTACTAATGGTTTCGTCTATACCGGAAAGAAATACATAGTCGCTGCTCCAGCCAAACCAGCCACCCAGCACATTGGAACCAAAACTCATGGAGTAACCCACAATAACCCACAGCACCGTCATGATGCCCATGGCCGAAAAGCTGTGCATCATGGTACCCAGTACATTTTTGGTTCGCACCAGGCCGCCATAAAACATCGCAAGTCCGGGAACCATCAACAATACAAGTGCCGTGGAAGTGAGCATCCAGGCAGTGGCGCCAGTATCTATGGCTGCAGCCTCATTCTGGGCCATTAAGGATAGAGTAGGTGCGCATAACAGGGATAAAGCCGCTATCAAACGCAATCGAAAAGGTTTTTTCATGGTAAAATGCCGATTTTGATACATAATTATTAATAAATCGCTGTAAATATAGATATTATTTCAATATATGCGATTTATTTTTGGTATTTTTTGAAAAATACTGCGAAATGTTAAGATATTGCAGGATAAGAGGTGTAAAAAAGAGAATATGAGGTATTAATGGGGGGATAAAAAAATAAAAACGCCGGATTTATGTGTGTTTATTTACACAAATCCGGCATAAAAAAGAATATTTTTAGGACTATCTCTCCATTATTGGGCTATAAAATCCTTTTTGTCTTTTTATTGCTCACCTTTTTAACAATACCTTTTTGCTTAATTGTACAGATTGTCCTTTTACCTGTATGAAGTAAAAGCCATTTGGCAGGTTCCCGGCCTCAAACCGGAAGTCCCTGGCCTGGCCGCTGCGAATTACCCCTTCAAATACCTGGTTCACCACCTGGCCTGCCAGGTTGAGTACCTCAATGCGAATGTGCTGCTCCCGGGGAATTTCCACCGAAATAGTAGCCTGATCCCTGATGGGATTGGGAAAAACCCGCAGTTTTGCTTCCGGAGCCTGGCCTTCCAGCCTGATTTCTACCAACTGACTGTACGCAAACTTTCCGTCCAAATCTACTTGTTTAAGGCGAAAGAGGTAATCGCCTGCAGGTAGGGCAGTCGTTTGGAATTCGTATTCCTGCATTTCCGTGGTAGTACCTTTGCCTTCCACAAAGCCAAGCTTTTCGTACAGGCGCCCGTCGGCACTGTATTGCACCTCAAAGCCCTTGTTGTTCATTTCCCTGGCAGTAGCCCACACCAGTTGAACGCTTTCTCCGGAGGTCCGGCCATCAACATATAAAAACTCCACCGGGAACACCCCTTGGTTAATATGTTGGGCCAGTTGTATGCGGCTTTGTGGTACTTGTGCCAAAATGGTATTTTTTATGGATTCGCCGGGCTTCATATCAGGTGGCACCTGCACTTCATAGTTGAGATACACTTCGTCTCCAGCCATGAGTTTAATACCTTCTATCATGAGGGATTGGGATGAAATGGAGATGTTTTCATAGCTAAAGTCCGGATTACTACTTACGAGCTGCAGTTTCTGGTTGGGCACAAAGGTGCCGTGTTGCAGGCTATCGGTGATGTTTACCCGGTATCCTCCGTCATAGTTTCCACCATTGGCCGGGTTACTGAGGCTTATGCGGTAAGTGAGTATTTCTCCGGGTATGGGTTTACCTGACTCCAGGCTCTTACTCAGCTCAAAGGGAGCCACCACATCTACGGGAGTGGGGCTTCCCGGAGGCAGGTACTGGTCAGAGGAGCGGAAAGATTGCTTGTTATAATTAAAATTTGCCTGGCTTTCAAAGTGCTTGCCATAGAGGGCATTTTGTTTGGGCACGATGGTTTGAACCTGAAAGCTGATACGGCCGGGCTGTTTACCATTTTTTGCAGGTATGGTGATGCCTGCTATGCTCAGAGATTTTTTGTTGTCGTATTTATTGGGCTTCCCTCCGCCAAGCTCACCGCTGAGGCTGCCGGGCAGGTAGGCAGCCTTCAAGTCTTTGGGCAGTTCATTATAGAAGTCTATGCCGCTAAGCGGGCGGGGAGCGGAATTGAGGTAGGTAAAAGTATAGGTAAGGGTATCGCCCGGCAGGGCAAAGCGGGGAAATACCTTCTTTTTTAATACCGGTACGCTGGCTGTGCAGGAAGCGCCGTCGTTTTGCGATACCTTGGGGCTGCTGGCGATGAGCGTACGCTTGCCGCAGTTTTCCCCCGGGCAGTCATAGTTTATGAGGTAAATCTTGGAATTTTTGCCGTCGTTGTTTTGAGAGGCATACATGCTGCCATCTCCTCCAAAATAAATGGCGCCAAAAGGGCCCAGTTTCGACCCATTTGCCTGATACACCTCTACCTCTACGGGGTTTTTCTCTATATCCAGCACCACTACTTTGCCCGTGTTTTGTTCTAGCGAATACAGCTTGCCATCCAGCGGGTTGAAGGCCCAGTCGTGAATACCCGGGAAATTTTTCTTGAGGTTTCTTTGTTTGGGTTTGGGCAAATTCTTCTTCTTTTGGGCCAGGGCCTTATCCACTTCATTCAGGTCCAGAGTAAAGAGAATTTTTTTGTTATTGGCTTTGCCGGCTATATAGTAAGTATCACCCCCAATTTCTCCTATATAATGAATAAACTCTGTTCCACCGGGACCTTCAATGGTGGCGTAATGCTTGACCCGGCCTTCAGCCCCTACCTGGTAGATATCCACTTTGTTTTTAGCCGCTTTCCGCAGGCCGTAAATCAGCCCGTCGGAGGCACGAAAACCAATGCCGTTGAGGCTGAGGTTTTTCTTGCCATCGGGGCAGTTTTCCGCATTGCCAAACTCCTGCAGGCTGCCGTCGGCAGCCACGGTATAAAAAGAAGAAGGCGTTTTCTGAAAAATAAAAAGCGAACCATCACAACCAAAAGGCAGGAGTTCACCCCCATTTTCATTGTTACAGCTTGGCTCGTCCTCTTTAGACGAGGTAGTAAAGAGAATCCCGCACAAGGTAAGTAGCCCTATGGCGCCAATGACGATCAACACTTTTAGCTCAAGCCTGAGCTCGTTGTTTAGCGTCTGATTTGTTCTTTTCATGTTTCTGAGTCGTTTCATGTCTGACAAAAAATAGTTTTTGCCAGGCAATATCGGCACAGCTTCTGCAGGTTTGCAGGCGGATAGGGGGTGAATATTACCTATGTAGGGTTAAGGGCTAAAACAGGAAAAATAGCTGCGCAAAACCGGCAAACATCCCCAGTACAGCCCCCACCAGGATGAGCTTCCACTCATCTTCCTGAAATACTGGACGTAGAAAGCTTACAAAATCTTTAGGAGGCAAAGCCTTCATGCGGCTTTCCAGCGTATTGCGGATGTCGAGCGCTTCCTCTGCATAGCCAAAGATGAGCTTTATCGATTTTGGAAGCTCTTCTATAAAGCGGTTGGCAACCTCCATTTTGATGGTCACGTATTTTTTGCTTCCCTGGCTGAGCAAAAACAGGGGCTTAGCCATACCAGCTGTGGCATCCACCGCTCGTCTTACATGAGTCTGCACAATGTCTATCAGCCGTTCAGAAGCAGGCCCTTTGAGCATGGTTTCAAAAATATTGGGAGAGGTGAGTATGCGCTCGGCAACAATTTTGGCATAAGCAGCTGCCACTTCCTTTTGGCGCTTGATAAACAGGCCCTGTATGGTCCATTTGCCAATCCTGATGGGATTCAATGGATGAAAAATTAACTTCAACGCCAAGAGGTTGGTGGCATATCCGATCAGCAGACCTGCCAGGGGCAGGATCCACCATGCCTGGTAGTAGTACCAAAGCCCCATTTGTACAATGCCGAACAAAAATCCAAAGTAGAGCCCCGAACGCTCTATAAAGCGGAATTCGGCTTTTCCCACCTTCAAAAATATCTGGTTTAGCAGCTCTTTATCTTTTTCCAGGGTCTCCACCACCATTTTTCGCAGGTCAAATAATTCCGAAATATTGGACTTCACTTCTGCCATCAGACTTTCTACCACTTGTGGAATATCCGCCTGAGCACGCTTGAATATGCGCTTTTTCAGGCCGCTGGGAGCCGTTTCCCATACCAGCGGGGCCTGGTGCGCCAGTGCTTCTTCCATGATGCGCTCCGTGAGCAGGATCAGGCGGGGCTCCATTTCCTCTGCTACCCGTTTAGGGTCAATCTGTTCAAAGCGCTCCTCTATGGTAATGAGTTTTTTGGTGAGCAAATCTACAGCCTTGCCCGCCATCACCCCGGCTCTGGAAGGGATAATACCCTGCCAGCCCACAGGGCCTATGCCTATAAACTCCAGTGGATAAAACGTCATTTTCAGGGCTACCACGTTGGTACCCCAACCCACTATGGCACTACTCACAGGTATGGCCAGATAAAATAGCAGGTCTGAATGGGTGAAAAAGTCAATCATGTAGTCAGGCTTCGCCTGCCAAGTTAAGCAATTGGTGCTAATTATAAAGTTTGGGGGCATGCAGTAAAGGAAATAATGGCCCTTTTCACTACATTTGACCCCAATCCTAATCTTAACTAGCTATGTTGAAACGAATCATAACCATTACATTGGCCGCAGGGTTGGTTGCAGGTCTCATTTCCTGTACACCCCCGGCCAGCCAGCAGGCCAGGTCCAAAGCCAAAAATGTTATTCTACTTATAGGCGATGGCATGGGGCTGGCCCAGGTTTCCACTGCTTTTTATTTTAACGATGCGCCTACCAATTTTACCCGCTTCAAGCATGTTGGGCTGATACGCACTTCTTCCTCCAGCCACAAAATCACCGACTCGGCTGCCGGAGCCACTGCCTTTTCCACAGGCAAAAAAAGCTACAACGGGGCCATCGGGGTGGATGCCGACACCTTACCCCAGCCCAATCTGGTGGAAATTTTGAGCCAGCATGAAAAGTCCACCGGTCTGGTCGCTACCTCTTCCATTACCCATGCCACTCCTGCCTGCTTTTACGCCCATGTACCTTCCCGAAACATGCATGAAGCCATAGCCAGCCAACTGGTAGATTCCGAAGTGGATTTTTTTGCAGGTGGAGGCCTGAGTTTTTTTATGAACCGAAAGGATGGGGCCAACTACCTGGATACATTGCTGCATCTGGACTATGTAATAGATACCACAGCGCTTAAGCGGCCTGAAGACATGTGCATAGAATGCCGCTACGGATACCTGCTTGCAGCAGATGGTATGCCTCGCATGCTGGATGGCAGGCAGGATTTTCTGCCCGATGCCACCCGGATGGCTATCGACTACCTCAAACAAGACCCTCAGGGCTTCTTTCTCATGGTGGAAGGTTCTCAAATTGATTGGGGGGGGGCATGCCAACGATTTTGAATACATCATTTCGGAAATGAATGATTTTGATCGGGCCATAGGGGCTGCCCTGGATTTTGCCAAAAAAGACGGCAATACCCTGGTGATCGTTACGGCCGATCATGAAACAGGCGGCCTTGCCTTGTCATCTACCCCGGGCCCCAACGGCTCAGACTACAACGCCATAACAGGTACTTTTTCTACCGGAGGGCATACCGCTACCCTCATTCCGGTATTTGCCTTCGGGCCCGGCGCAGAAAACTTTAGCGGAGTTTATGAGAATACCGGAATTTTTCAACGCATACTTTCTGCCTCGCAGATAGCACAAAACAAGCCATGAGCAGCCCGCATCCACATTATGCACAATCTGTAGCCAGCATTGTGAAAATCGTGTGGAAAAAATAATTCGGCATGGGATTTGGATAATAAAGAGAAGAGTACGAACTTTGTAATCCGTCTGTAAAAAAGACGAACCAAGTTCATTTACACGGCGTGTCGGATCGGTTGAGCTGGAATAGTGCCGGTTTGCTTGTTGAAAATTGGGCAACATGGCCCAAGTATGCAAGTACATTTTACATGAGTGGTAAGATTAAGGTGCTCAACAGATTTTTTTGGATTTTTTTTCAATAAAATTTGGCCAAAAAATAAAATAGTCCGATATTTGCCATCGCTTTTTGAGAAAGCATCTCTAAAACAGAGAAAAAGAATATTGAATAAAGTAGGGAGCAGGCATTGTTCTGCGTTGGAGAGCGGGGTAAGCAAGAGTTATTTGACATACTGGTAAAAGCAGGACCACGGTACTGACAGCAGCGCGAG
>RFHT01000471.1 GCA_003696835.1 Bacteroidota bacterium | reverse complement strand
TTGACTATGGAAAATTCAAATCAGTCTGAACAAACTGGGGGGTTGTCCAAAGCTCAAAAATTCTGGAATGGGGTTGACATGACCCTCCGGCTGTTATTGGTAGCCGGCTCCCTCATGTTGTTTTTGTTTGGGGTATATAAATTGCACAATTGGCGAACCAAGCAAAATATAGAAAAGTACCTCGAGCCGTACCAACGCACCGATGAACTCATTTCCACCCGCCTCAACACCCTCAAGTCTGAGCGACAACTGACCGAAGAAGAAAAGGTGGCCACCCTGTATTTGCAGTACAAAATTCTCACCGACAGAAAAACCCACCACAAAGAGCTGGCTACCTACTTCATTTCCAACTATTATGCTTCCCTGCTGGTGGTGCTATTTTCGGCCATTGGCTGTGGCATCCTCATATTTCTCATTGCAACCAAGGGCTGGGGTAAAACGAGTAATTACATCAAGGTCTCCTTTTTGGCCCTGGTATTTATGGCGGCTTTTTATGCCATTTTTCCCAATGTATTCGGGCAAAAGCAAAATTTTGAAAGCAACCTGGCCGCTTTCATCAAGTACGACAACCTGCAATATGAAATTTTTAACTACATGACGGTGCGGGATGCCCTGGACTCGCTCAGTGTATCGCACAGTACCGACAGCATGATCACCTACATCAACAACCGCATTATTGAGCTCAACAACATGTACATCAGCACAGATAACGAGGGGCTCAAAGAGATCAATGAAATGATGGATGCGGTTGAAGGCAAGGAAATGCCGCCGCGAATTCCTCAAATACCGAGCAGCAAAAAGCCCGTTGATCCAGCCACAAATCCTTAGTTTAACCCTATGTATGGCCAACTCATTTCTACTCTCCGGGACATTACCCGCTACATAGACAAACTGATTGAATACCTGGGAAAGGGCACCTCCTGGCTGGCCGGTCTGCTGGTGGTGCTGGTGTGTTACAACGTCATGATGCGCTATGTGTTTAACAGCAGCAAAATTTACCTCACCGAACTGGAATGGCATATTTTTGCAGCCATGTTTTTGCTGGGTGCAGCTTATGCTTTACAACATGAGAAACACGTGAGGGTAGATGTGTTTTACAGCCGTTTTTCTCCCAAAACAAAAGCCTGGGTAAACCTCTTGGGCACCTTGTTGTTTTTAATTCCCTTTTGCCTGATGGTGATTGTCACCTCTTTCAGGTTTGCACGCAATTCCTTTCTCATGCGGGAAGGCTCCCCTGACCCGGCTGGCTTGCCCGCCCTATATGTCATCAAATTTACCATCACCCTGGGGTTCTTTTTCCTTTTGCTCCAGGCCATTTCGCTGCTGCTCAAATCCGGTATGCAGCTGCTGCCAGGAGCGCAGCCCGATTCCTGAGCAAGTCCAACTCTCCCACTCCAACAGCCTGCAATATGCCCGAATACTACGCCCTCATCCTCTTTGCCCTGATATTCCTGATGATATTGTCGGGTTATCCCGTGGCCTTTACCCTGGGAGGGGTATCGGTCATATTCGGGTACTTTGCCCTGGGGCCGGAGTTTTTCAACTTTTTACCCCTTCGCATTTTTGGCACCATGAACAATGCCGTGCTCATGGCTGTGCCTCTGTTCATTTTCATGGGCATTATGCTGGAAAAATCGGGCCTGGCCGAGAGCATGCTGGAAACCATGGCCCTGCTCTTTGGGCGCTTCCGGGGAGGCCTGGCCATTGCGGTCATCATTGTGGGGGCCATGCTGGCTGCCTCTACGGGCATTGTGGGTGCCACCGTCATCACCATGGGGCTCATCAGCCTGCCCACCATGCTCAAGCGGGGCTACAGCCCCGAGCTGGCTACCGGCACCATTGCCTCCTCGGGCACCCTGGGGCAAATCATCCCCCCCTCGGTGGTATTGGTTCTATTGGGCAGCGTACTGAACGTATCGGTGGGCGACCTCTTCAAAGCAGCCGTGGTGCCGGGTGTGGCCCTGGTACTGATGTACATCCTGTACATAGTGGGGGTAGCCTGGCTCAGACCCCAACATGCTCCCAGTATGCCCGAAGAAGAAATAACCAACTTCCGCGCCGCGAAGGGCTCCATGTTTTCCAAGGTATTTACCGCCTTCATCATGCCTTTGCTGCTGATCGTGGCGGTATTGGGGTCCATTTTTGCGGGCATTGCCTCTCCTACCGAAGCCGCCGCAGTGGGCGCCCTGGGAGCGACCATCCTCACCATTGCTTCGGGAAAATTCCGCTTCACTACCCTCAAAGAGGTGATGATGGATACCACCCACCTTACGGCCATGGTGTTCATGATTCTGATGGGGGCTACAGCATTTTCGCTGGTATTTCGCGGCATGGGCGGCGACCAGTACCTCATTGAAGTAATCGAGCAGGCTCAGCTTTCGCCGGCCATGTTTCTCTTTATCGTGATGCTGGTGATATTTGTGGCAGGCTTTTTTATCGATTTTATCGAAATCATTTTCATCATTGTACCTGTAGTATATCCCATCTTTGTGCAATTCAACATCGACCTCATTTGGATCGGAATTTTGATTGCCCTCAACCTGCAAACCTCTTTTCTCACCCCGCCTTTTGGGTTTTCGCTTTTTTACCTCAAAGGAGTGGCTCCCCCTTCGGTAAGCACTCAACATCTTTACCGGGGCATTATCCCCTTCATTTGCATCCAATTGGTATTTTTGGCTCTGGCCATTCTCTTCCCTCAGCTCGTAACAGGCATGTTATAAAAATAGCCTTCCCAGCATGAAGCACCATTACAGCCCAGCAATGCTTTTCCTTATTCGCCAGTTGGTGGGAAAATGATTTTTCAACCGGCCCTGTACAGCCTTCAACCACCCCAGGTTTATCCCCTGGTAGCGGGCCAGTATCCATCCATTTGCAGGAGGAGAACTGATCTCCAGGGGTTCTCTTTTTAAATATTTCAGCGCCTGGGCTTCACTCAGCTCCAGCGCGGGTACATCTTGCCTAATGCAGGTGCTCAAAGCCAGCTCGTGATGGGGGTTTATGCCCTTGCGGTGGGGCTTGCCAGCCAGTATGCCCGTTTTGAGCCTGCGGAAACCTTCCGTGGGAAACCTACTGAGGGCCTTTGGCAGCACAAACAAATGGTCTCCTTTCAGTTCTGTATGCCACTCACCCGGCGCTATATACCGCTGCAGAAATTCCCTGCTGCCTGGAGCGCGTACAGGGGAAGGTTTGTTATTCCGCTTCTTCTTTTTGGAGGCCGGTAAAATCGCCTTCTCTGGCTCAAAAGCCCCCTTTTTTCTCAAACGGCAAATAAAAAAGCCTTCCCCCCTAAAGGCATGGGGATAGCAGCTGTAAGCAGCTGATGCCACGCCTGCCACTGTTACCGGCATAGCTCCATATTCCTCCAGGCCCAGCACGGGATCCAGCTCAAGTTCGTGTCCAAATTCCTCCAGTAGCCATACTATGATGTGCTCATTTTCCTCTTGGGAAAAGGTGCAGGTGGAATAAATCAGTTGGCCACCAGGAGCCAGAGCGGGCATAACATCGGCCAGTATGCGTTTTTGGCGCAGGGCACAGTGCTGCACCTGCTGCAGAGACCACTGCCCCCTGCTGGCAGTTTCCTTGCGAAACATACCCTCCCCTGAGCAGGGCGCATCTACCAGTATGAGGTCAAAAAAACCGGACAGGACGCCAAAGTTTGCCGGATCGTTTTGGGTAACAATACAATTGGGGTTGCCCCATCTGCTAAGGTTTTCAGCCAGTATGCCGGCCCGCGTCTGTATCACTTCGTTGGCTACCAGCAGGCTGCCCGCCTGCATACGCCCTGCCAGCAGGGTGCTCTTTCCTCCTGGGGCAGCACACACATCCAGCAGGTTCATGCCGGGTTGCAGCTCCAGCATCTGATTCAGCAGCATGGAAGCCGCCTCCTGCACGTAGTAGGCTCCTGCATGAAAAAGCGGATCGAAAACAAAATCAGGGCGCTCAGGCAAAAAATACGCACCTTCACACCAGGGCACTGGCGTTGCTCCTGCCGGTGGGTGGGCGCCCTTTTGGGGATTTAAGCGCACCGAAACCACGGCCTCCCCCTTCATGGCCTGCAGGAAAGGCGCATATTGCGCTCCCAGCAACTCGCGCATCCGTTTGAGAAATTCAGGAGGAAATGCTTCCATGTTTTGGGTTTTATTGGGCGAAAATAACTGAAAAAGCAAATAATTCCTTTAATTCGTGCAAGTAACCCATAACCACACGCCATGAAAGCTGCTTTTTTGATCAAAAATGGAAAGGCCGAGGATGCCTTTGAAATTCGCGAAGCCGAAACGCCCGTTCCCAAACAGGGCGAAGTGCTCGTAGAAGTGGAGGCCTTTGGCCTTAACTTCGCCGATGTAATGGCCCGACTGGGACACTACCCCGACGCACCGCCCCTGCCTGCCATACTGGGCTACGACGTAGTGGGTCGAATAGCCGAACTGGGCCCCGGGGTTGCCCATCTTCAAAAGGGGCAACGAGTGGTGGCCCTCACGCGCTTTGGGGGCTATGCCACCCATGCCATAGCCGATGCCAGGGCGGTGGCCCCGGTTGACGAACACATGGACCCGGGCATTGCTACGGCCCTGGCTACTCAGGCCTGCACCGCCATTTACTGCGCCGAAGAAATGGTGAACATGCATGCCGGAGACCACGTGCTGGTCCACGCAGCTGCTGGCGGCGTAGGCACCCTGCTGGTTCAGCTGGCCCTCCACAGGGAATGTATCGTATATGGAACAGCCGGTACGGAAGCCAAGCTCCAGTATTTGAGGGAAATGGGCGTTCAGCATCCCATCAATTATCGAAAAAAAGACTTTGCAGTTGAAGTTGCCAAAATACGCGGAAAGGAGGGACTGGATATCATTTTTGATCCGGTAGGGGGCAAGTCCATCAAAAAAGGCTTCCGGTTGCTGGGCGCAGGCGGGCGCATCGTTTCATTTGGGGCTTCTTCCCTTACGAGTACCCGTTCTTTCTTCGGCAAAGTCAGGGTGGGGGTAGGCTTTGGCATCTATCATCCGGTGGCTTTTGTGAGCAATTCCAAAAGTATGCTGGGGGTAAACCTGCTGCGCCTGGCCGACCACCGACCCCAGGTGATACAGCGCGTGATGCAGCAGGCCGTGGCCCATGCACAGCAGGGCATTCTCAAGCCCAGGGTGGGCGGCATGTTTCCCAGTAACCAGCTGGCAGGAGCCCACCACTTCCTGGAGTCGCGCCAGTCCATGGGAAAGGTGGTGGTGAAATGGGAATAATGAAAAATGAGCAAGCCCTGGCCTCCTTACAGCCAAAAATAAAATGTTGTTGTATCTTTACACAAAAATTAACCTTAGACTTATACTTATGAAAAAACTTTGTTTACTCCTGGCAGGCTTGTGGATCATGACGGGTGTGGCCCAGGAGACCAAAGAACCCGGCATCAACGAGTTTGTGTTTGTGGAGGTGGAACCCCAACCCGTTAACCTCCAGGAGGTTATCCAAAAAATTGGCTACCCCGAAGAAGCTGTAAGGGAAAACATAGAGGGAAATGTGGTGGTGCGAATTCTGGTAGATGAGCAGGGAAACTATGTAAAACACGCCATTGTCAACCAGGCGCCTCCCGCATTGGTCAATGCAGTGGAAGCCCATATCAGCGAGATCAGTTTTACCCCGGCTCTTCAGAATGGAAAAGCCATTAAATACTGGAAAAATTTGCGTTTCCCTTTTAAACTGCTTGAAGAAAAGCGGGATCCGCGTGAAGTAGCCATTGAGGTACTAACTGAGGTGCTGCAAAAAGACTCCACCGACTACCAGGCCTTGCTGAAACGCGGCATTCAATACCGCGACCTCAACCGCCTGGACGAAGCCATTGCCGACTTTGAAGCCAGCATCGCCTTCAATCCCCTGAGCAGCCAGCCCGTTGAACTCCCTCCCCCTGCCGAACCCAAAAAGAAAAAGAAGAAAAAGAAAAAAGGGAAAGAGGAGCAGGAAAGTCAACAATCAGCTACTCCCGGCGATTCCCTGGCATTGCCCTATATGTTTTATGCCTATTACGCCAAAGGCACAGCCAGGGCACTCAAACAAGACTATCAGGGAGCTGTGGAGGATATGACCAAATCGCTGGAATATACTGCGAAAATTCCCCAACCTGACTCCCAACTGGCAGCTACCATCCCCACCGTATATATGGAGCGGGGGTTTGCCTACTCAGCAATGGAGCAATATGACAAAGCCCTGGCTGATTACGACTGGGTAATCGCCCATGCTCCCGCAGAGCTGGCCTGCAATGTACACCAGCTCAAAGCCGATATTTACCTCACCCAAAAAGACTACCCCAATTTGGTAAAGGCCTACGATGACATCATCGCCTGCAAACCCTCTCCCCTGGTATATTACAGCAGGGGCTATTACAAAACCCTTAGTGGCGATTATGCAGGCGCCATTGATGACTTCAACACCATGCTTCAGGAGAGCAAAATCGTCAACCTCAATATCGCAGCCCAGAACCGCATCGGATGGGCTTACTGGAAATTGGGTAAATATGATGAAGCATTGGCTGCTATTCAAAAAGCATTGGACATCAATGTGCTCAATGCCCAGTCCTATTTCTACCAGGCCCTGGTCTTCCATTCGCAGGGAAAAACCGATGAAGCATGTCAGCTTGCGAAAAAAGCCATGAGCTTTGGCATGGAAGGTACGCCCGAAGAAGCAGACCTGCAGGCGTTCATCAAAGAAATAAACTGTACCCTTGATGAGTAAAGGTACACCCCCCAGTTCCCGGCCTCAGCGGTGATAGCCGCTGAGGCCGTTCTATTCTAATTGAGCCATACATTCAAACCAGCCATTACACTGAGCAACTGCGTTTCGGAGCGCTCAAAATCGTAATACACCTGGTTGTTGACTTCCTCTACGGTGTCCAGGTTCACATACTCAGCCCATGAACCCTGCAAATACCGCAGCCTGAAGTCCAGGCTCAACTCTTCGTTTAATTTGACCAAAAAGCCCACTGCTCCTCCATAAGACCAGGTAAAACTACCCGCTACTTCTTCTATATCTGGCTCTTCGGCCGACTCCACTGTAAATACATCCTGGCTAAAAAAATACCGGCCTCCTATCAGCCCCTCAGCATAAGCCCGGAAGGGCGCATAAGGCGAAAGTACACGCACACTGCCAGCAGGCCCACATGCTGGTTGCGCAGCCGGATATCCGCCGATTCCCCGCTGAGCAAGACGATGGGTTTCACCTCTGAGCCGTGAAAGCCTATATCAGCCTGTAAGCCCAGCTGAAATACCAGTGGCAGACGGGTACCAAACTCCCCGTACATCACGTCCAGGTTGAACCCAACTCCAGGGCGGTAACCCTCAGTTTTCAACTGGCCCAGAGCATGGAGGTATTGGGGAGAAACACCCAAAGAAAATTGGGCAGGAAGTGTAGAAAAGCTACACAGCATCAGTGTACAAATAGCATAAAGGTTTTTCATGAGGTTGTTTGTTTTTATGAATATACGCCTGTTCCCCTCATTTCTCCCTCACGCTTCCTCATATTTGCATCACGCATGATAATTCCCGCTCATTTTGGCCAACAAAGTGTGATATATTGGGGTCACTTAAAGCAAATCCATACATCTAAAAAGAGAATTTGAACTGAACCATCTTTTACTGTATCAACAATGAAAACATTCACTTCCACCCTCGTCATTTTTGCCAGTTTGCTTTTATCGGCACAGGCAAAAATCGTGTACAATAAAGCTGCTCCCTCCCTGGAGGGTCTCAAATCCAGCAGCCAGTTGCATGTCTCCAGCCATTTTGGCGACGGAGATGGCTATTACGAGGATGACGATTTCTATTTCTCCCGACGTATCCGGCGCTTTCACAGCCCTCATCATACCGGATGGTCGTACTACGCCCCCTATTATGCAGATGATATTTACTATGTGCTCAACTCCCCTCTTTGGTACGACTATTATGCCCCACGGCCCTACAGACGGTATCGCTCCGGTCTGGAAGTGTCCTTTACCCGGTCCTGGTTCTTTGGGCTTAATACTACGACCATTTATGTTAGCAGCGGATGGGGAAACGGATATGGATATGATCCCTACTACCCCACCTACTGGAACTACGACCCCTTTTACGATTATCATTATTCGGCCTGGAATTGGAATCCCTGGCGTAATTACAGAGGATATGGATGGGGCTACAACCGTGGATACCGCAACGGGTACCGAAATGGGTATTACGATGGCTATTGCGTTGGGTATAACAATGGATATAACAGCAGCGCAAGCAGGTACTATGCCAATAATTATTGGTACAGAAGGAATGTTGACAACCATGCTACCCCCCGTAGAGCCAACTCTTACAGCAGAACCCGTACGAACAGAGGGCCGGGAAGAAGCTATACCGAAAGACCTCAGCGCACAGCTACTTCGCGCAATCAGGACAACAGGCACGAAAGACCGGGCTATACCCGTCCTGCTGAACGGAGAACTTCCTACGAATACCGCAGCCGACGTGAGAACAGAAGCAGTTATAACCGCTCCAATCAGAACAGGGCACAGCAGCGCCCGCAGAGCAGAAGCAGCTATAACCGCCCCTCTCAGAGCAGGGTACAGCAGCGCCCACAGAGCAGAAGCAGCTACAACCGACCCTCCCAGAGCAGGGTACAGCAACGCCCGCAGGACCGAAGCAGCTACAACCGGCCCTCTCAGAGCAGGGTACAGCAACGCCCGCAGGACCGAAGCAGCTATAACCGCCCCTCTCAGAGCAGGGTTCAGCAGCGCCCGCAGGACCGAAGCAGCTATAACCGCCCCTCTCAGAGCAGGGTACAGCAGCGCCCGCAGAGCAGAAGCAGCTATAACCGGCCCTCTCAGAGCAGGGTACAGCAGCGCCCGCAGGACAGAAGTAGCTATAACCGCCCCTCTCAGAGCAGGGTACAGCAGCGCCCGCAGAGCAGAAGCAGCTATAACCGCCCCTCTCAGAGCAAGGTACAGCAACGCCCGCAGAGCAGAAGTAGCTACAACCGGCCTTCCGGCCGTTCATCTCAGCGCCAGCAGGAACAGAAGCATTCCCCCTCGCGCAGAGTCAGGCCTTAAATGAATAGAAATGGCAACTTTTCGATTCGTATAAATCGCGTTCTTTGATTCCTGAGGGTTGGATATGTTGTTTAGGGGTTGAGACAGATATCTTTGCGATCTTTGTCTTCCATTATCCAGCCCTCTTTTTCTTTTTTCTAAAAAAAATATGGCAGGAGGATCATAAGCCGGATTCTGTTCTCCCCACATGGGGAGCTCCATCATTTATCTGGGCTTGCTGTCGCCAGCAAGCTCTTTCGGCCTACCCTCCGGCATCAGGCGGGCCACCTTCAAACGCCGGTATATTTGGCCTTTCAGCTCCTGAGGTTTACCAAGCTGGCTGGTCACCCAGCCACTGGTGGGCTCTTACCCCGCCTTTTCACCCTTACCCTGGCCGTAAGCCGGGGCGGTATATTTTCTGTGGCACTGGCTGTCACCATAAGCTTTCGCTCATGGCGCCTTCCCGTTAGGAAGCAGGATGCCCTATGCTGTCCGGACTTTCCTCTGCGACACAGGTCGCAGCGATGGAGTCACCTCCTGCCAACTTCAAATATACGTAATTTTTTACAAATCCTTACATGTGGTTTGCTGCATAAGGGTAAATTCGTAATTTTATACAGCCAAAATTACATTTCATCAATTTCATTTTTTCCAGTTTTAAACTTTTATTAATATTTATGAGAGAATGAAAAAAATTTATGCACTGTTACTTGCCGTCTTTTGTACTGGGGTAATGTTTGCCAATCTTCATGAGGGAGTACCTGATGAGAAAGGCTTTGTGTCAGAGCTGAAGGTATATCCCAATCCCAGTAGCACAGGCAAATATGCATTGCGTTTTACCACTGAGGAAAAACAAACTGAGATCACCATTAAGGTGTTTAACCTGATAGGGGGAGAGGTTTACCGCAAAAAAATCACGGCTCACCAGGGAGTATATCAGGGATACATCAACATTCACTCCTTTCCCAAAGGCATGTACATGCTGGAAATATCCAATGGCGAGCACAAGCACACCCGAAGGCTTTCCTTTATATAATTTTTATATCATCATGTTCATCTAAAAGGTTGAGGGCATTACAGCTTCAACCTTTTTTATTGGAAAGCCTTCAAGCTCACCCCATTGCGGTCCATTTGCAGGGCAGGCAGGGGAAGGCGTATCACATTTACTGCACTGAAAAGGGTTTTCAAAAATGCTGACCGGGTGGGAATTTGTTGCAGGTCAATGTCGAAGGACACATAAAACTGCCGGTATTCCCGTGCCTGAATCACTTCGCGGCTGTCCTGGTGGTATCCTCCTTCTAGGCCATTAGCCCCATAGCCCACGGCCAGGTTTAGCCAGGGGGGATAGAAGGATTTGAAGCGACCTTCGGGTAAAAAGCTGTGAACCCGTACACTCAGCCAGTAGGTTTGGCCATTGTAATCTTTGGCCAGGCCCTCGGCAAAGTTACTGCCAAAGAGGTGCTGAAAGTCGGGGTTTTTGAGGTATGGGGAGGGCAAATAAGACATTTTCAGCTGTATGCGGCTCTCTTCCCACAGCCAGTAATTGCCCACCGCCAGAGCGGCTCCGGCAAAATTGGCCCCAATATCCGGCACTGACGCACCCCACTTTTTGGCAAAGCCGTCAAATACCTCTATACTGCTTTGAGCCAGAAAGCCGGCCAGCCCGGCATAAAGCAGGCGTTTTCCCCGTGGCAAGCCTGCCCAGCGGTAGAGATCGATCATGTAGCGGCTTTCGTGAAAGCCGCCCAGGGCATGGCCCATTTTATCCATTTGTTTCCACTCATGGGCATCGTTGAAAAAGTGGAAGGGGCCCAGCTCTTCTTTGGCATACCACAAGGTGCCCAGATACAACATGCCGGCACTGTAAGTGCCCAGAGCAAGGCCACTTACCAGGCCTATGCGCTTTTTGTTGGGAGTGGGGCTTGGCTGATAAAAAGAGGAAAGGTGAAGGCCAGAATCATTGGGAGCGGAAGCAGGCAGGGGCGTTTCCGGCTGTGCATTGGCCGCACCAGCCCATAGACCTGCCAGCAGGAGCAAGAAGTAAGTAAAGCATTTACGGAGCATGACAATTCTCAAACGAAAAAAAACTCAAAATATGAGTTTGTCTATCCATTCTCTGCTCACGCGGGCCATTTCCTCAAACACATCTTCGGGGTTTTGGCGGCTTCGTTTCAAGATTTTGTAACTGTGGTTGGCCGTGTCCAGCCAATGCAGCCGGGCTTTATCGCCCAATTCATCCACCACCTCTTGCAGCAGGTCGGCACGGGCCAGGGTATCGCGCGTACCTGAAAGAAAGAGCATGGGCTGCGAAATGAGCCGGAGGTGGGCGGCCCTTTCTGTTCCGGGTTTTCCCGGCGCATGCAGGGGAAAAGCGAAAAAGATCAGGCCTTTGGCTTCTGGAATGAGCCCTTCGGCCGCAGCATGGGAGGTCATACGCCCCCCAAAGGAGTGGCCGCCGGCCAGCAGGGGAAGGCCGGGCGCCTGCCTGGCCGCTTCCCGCACTGCCGATTGCACCGTGGCCAGGCTCACTTTTTGGGCATCCCTGCCCCCTCCCCTCTCCATAAAGGGAAACTGGTAGCGGAAAGTGGCAATGTTTTGCCCGGCCAGAGAATGGGCAATGCGCTCCATATTGGCGTGGCGCATACCGGCACCTGCCCCATGTCCCAGCACCAGCACACAGTCGGCCTGCTCAGGCAGCAACAATACCGCCGAAACTTCGCCTTTTTCGGCGGTAGCAATAAATTTGGATTCTATTTCTTTCAATGTTCCTTTTATTGGTGATCAACTCTTCTCAGCAAGGCAATATTTTCTACATGGGCCGTTTGGGGAAACATATCTACCGGCTGGATTGAAAGCAACTCGTACTTCTGCTGCAGCAGCACAATGTCCCTTGCCTGGGTGGCAGGTTTACAGCTCACATAAATAATGTTTTGAGGGGCAATTTCCAAAATCTGTGCTACCACCCTGGCATCCATACCTGCCCTGGGGGGATCAGCTATCAACAGTCCGGGCCTGCCTTCTCTGCTCACCAGCTCCGGCGACAGGATTTTTTTGATGTCTCCTGCATAAAAAGTGAAATGCGACAGCCCGTTCAGGGCCACATTTTTCCGGGCATCTTCTACCGCTGCTTCCACATACTCAATACCCACTACCTTTTTGGCCAGAGAGGAAAGGAAAATGCCTATGCTACCCGTACCTGCATACAAATCGTACAGCACCTCAAAAGGGGCAGCCCCAGCAGGGCGGCAGGCCGCTGCCAGCTCATAAATGAGCTGATACATTTTTTCGGCTTGCCGGGGGTTGGTCTGAAAAAAGGAAGTGGGACTGATTTGGAATAAATAATCGCCCATTTTTTCTACCACTACTTCCTTGCCTTTCCACAGTTGAAAGGGCAAATCGGAATAACTGCTGTTTTTCTTGGGATTGTGTATCCAGAGGTAATGGGTGATTTGGGGAAATTTGCTTTCCAGGTGGCCAAAGAGCTCGTCCACCACATCAGGCCGGTTATCGGCCAGGATCAGCACCACCATCAGCTGGTTTTGGTGCAGGGTAGTGCGAAAAAGCAGGTTGCGCAGCAAGCCCTGGTTGTTTCGTATGTCGTAAAAAGGCCACTGTCGTTGGCGGGCGAAAGTTTTTACTTCATTGCGAATATCATTGATGAGGGGCGTTTGGAGGTAGCAATGGTCGATGTCGATGATTTTGTCGAATATGCGGGGCTTGTGAAAGCCCAGAACGCGCTGGTCGAAGTCCTGACCGGAATCAATTTGGTCGCGCGTGAGCCAGGCTTTGTTGCTGAAGGTAAACTCCAGTTTGTTGCGGTAGTAGTAGGGCGCCTCTGCCCCTACAATGGGCAGGCATTTTTGGGGGATGAGTTTTCCTATGCGCTCAAATGCATCCAGCACCTGTTGTTGTTTAAATTTCAGCTGGGCCTCATAGGCCATCATTTGCCATTTACAACCCCCACAAACCCCAAAATGTGCACAGCGCGCCTCTACCCTATGGGGCGAAGGCACAAGCAGGCGGGAGATACGGCCAAAATGTTGTTTTTTGTGTCGTTTAAAGACCTCCACTTCGGCCTTGTCGCCGGGTACGGCATATTCTACAAAAATGACCCTGCCGTCGTGCCGCCCCACAGCAAAGCCGTCTGCTGCAGTGCCTGAAATATCCAATTCCACTGTATAAGGCGTAAATCTGCGTCCCATGACGCAAAGTTAGGGTAGTTTGGCGAAATGGAAAACAACGGAGGGCTTAAAACCATAATTTTCTTTTCGCTCATTATTGGTAATAGCTCCGGGGGATAAACCTGGTAATGAACTTATACAAGTGGGGCGACTGGCCAAAAACATTGCCCTTGTAAAAGACCTTGCCGAACCGATCCATCCCCAGATAGTTTTGGCTGCCGTCTTCATAGCGCATCAGGCAAACCACCTTGTATTCAATTTTCTCACGGGTAAGTGGGGATTTCAGCTGCCGCAGGGCTGCCTGAAACTGTTGAAGGCTTCCGGGGTGATCGATGCGCATATAATAGACATGCCTGGAGTTGAGCACCGACCGCAGCGTACTGGGACGGTCCAGCTGTTTTTCAAAAGGAATGGCGTAAATCCACAGCTCCTTTAACTTGCTATGAGGGGCATGCCCTTCAGGAGGCAACATAGGGGCAGGTAGCTGGCCGGGCTCAGGCTGATAGCCTTCATTTTCACACCCCCTCACCCACACAAAATCGTCCATGCTTTGAGGGGGGATTTGCCTGAACAGCACGTTGAGGAAACCGGCAATACATGCCAACAATGCAAGGTAAAGAAAGTAATGATTAGCATTCATTTCATCCAAATACTGAATGAATATACAGCCTTAAGTGAAAGGAGATGCCAGCAGGCACCTAAATGGTCATAAAGCCATGTTCAATGGTGATTTTCTCAATATGATGGGGCCATTATGTATTAAGTAATTGTTAAATATGCCCAAAAGGGCTTGTGAGCCTGTGTTTTCTTTCGTTCTTTTGAAAAAATTAACGAACTCAATCTCCGTGGATATTTCAACTGTATTTATGTTCCTGGGATTTATTTTTGCCTGTTATTCGGTAGTGGGCAATGACGTGATACAAACCCTGGGAACTTTTCTCACCTCCAACGAGCACCGGCCCTGGTGGGTTTTGTGGATGTATGCGGGCAGCATTCTGGCCATTACCCTTATTCTGGGATACACCGGTGCTGGCGCCTTTTTAGGTGGAAACGATGTGGCCTTCGACCGGCTGGACAAAATCCACATTCCCGAAACACTTTCCGTTTGGTATGTACTGCCACCCATTATTTTGCTCGTCATCACCCGTCTGGGCATTCCCGTGAGTACGACCTTTCTCATTCTTTCATTTTTCTCCATCAGCAGTTTCCCGGGTATGCTCAACAAATCTCTGGTGGGCTATGCCCTGGCTTTTGTCGTGTCGGTGGGGGTGTACCTGATTATCAGCCAAGGGGTGGAAAAACTATTTCAGCAACGGCCACTGGACAGCGACCATACCCTATGGACCCGCCGGTCGTTCTGGACGGGAGCGCAGTGGCTTTCCACGGCATTTTTGTGGTCCCAATGGCTCACCCAGGACCTGGCCAACATTTATATATACCTGGGCAATCCCGAAGAGCTGGGTCCGGGTACCTTCATCTTTTCACTCTTCATCATCCTGGGCATGTTAGCCTATATTTTTTATCAGAAAGGAGGGGCCATCCAGAACATCGTCAGGGCCAAGACCAACACGGCCGACATCCGTTCTGCCACCTTCATTGACCTCATCTATGGGCTGATCTTGCTAGTGTTCAAACAGGACATACTGGGAATGTGGGACGCCAAGCTGCCCATGAGCACCACCTGGGTATTTCTGGGCCTGCTGGCAGGCAGGGAGCTGGCCATACGCATCAAACTGGGACCCAAGCCGGATCAGAAACTCAGCCTGATGCTTTTCAGCGACCTGGGAAAAGCAGCTTTGGGCCTGATTATCAGCATTGCCCTGGTGCTGTTCCTCTATCTCGTTGAAGGTAGAGACACCAGCATGTTGTTTCAGTAATCCATTTTACAAATCTGTTCGTAGCTTTTTCCCTGTTTTGGATTATGGGGTTAGCCGATGCCTTTTTTCACAAAATTCGGGAAGGGCTATCAATTTATTCCAATATAAGGCGTATCTTTATTCCCTTATTGAGTGATTGGCGTCTATCTTTTGTATGTGTAAGTATTGCCTATTGATTTAACTTTACCAGTGTTCGTCATACATCAACTTTTACACACAACAGGCAAAAACACGGGCCAAAGGGCCAACCATTACACGACCTGACCAAAACACTCGCGAGAATATGAATGCCTTTGCTTCTTGCCTTTTAAGATTTTTTTTTCTCTGTATATCCATCTTATTGCTTCATTCAACGCCTGTATATGCCACCCACGACATGGGGGCCGATCTCAGCTATCGTTGCCTGGGCGGAAATCTCTACGAGTTTACCCTGGTATTTTACCGTTCCTGTGAAACCAATACAGCCCCGCCCCTTAGCGGAGACTTACAGATCAGTTCTGCCAGCTGTGGCTTCAATGGCAACAATGTACTCAACCTGGCCCTACCCCTGGTCAACTTTACTGAAATTGCCCCTATCTGCCCCACAGATATGGCCCTCAGCCAATGTGCAGACCCCGCCAACCCCTACCCCAGCGTAGAGCAATACACTTATCAGGGTCAGTTTTTGCTGCCGGCCAATTGCAGAGACTGGGAAATAGCTTGGTTTACCTGCTGCCGCAATGCCAACATCACCAATGCAGTGATCAGTCCGGTTTTTACGGAGATGCGGCTGGTAGCCACCCTCAACAACCTGGATGTCAGCTGCAACAGCTCCCCGACCTTTACCAATGTCCCTACTCCCTTTATCAATGCCAACCAGCCATACTGGTACAACAACGGCGCCACAGACCCCGACGGCGACTCGCTGGTATTTGAAATGGTCAATCCCCTGGAGAATGACCTGTTTTTTCCTCCAGGCAGTGCGCCGGTTCCTTTTCAACCGGGCTTTTCGGCCACCAACCCGGTGGCTACGGCTCCTCCCAACAGTTTTTCTTTTGACTCGGTAAGTGGTCAAATGTACTTTGTGCCCGACGGGCCTCAATGGGACATCATGACGGTACAAGTAAAAGAATACCGCAATGGCATGCTCATCGGCAGTACCATGCGGGACTTACAGATTGTGGTGCACGACAATCCCCTGAACCAGCAGCCCGTTTTTTTGCCGCCGGCCAATGTAACAGGGGGTTCGAACAAAGACTTCAGCTTCTCGGTATGTGCAGGCAATACCCTGAGTTTTGATATACAAATTGAGGACCCCAACCTGAGCGATGTACTTTCACTCACTGAAACCATCAGTGCTGCCCTGCCAGGTGCTACGGTAGGGCTAAGCGGACAAAACCCGGTGGTGGTATCGGTCAGCTGGCCCACCACCATGGCCGACCTGGGGCGGCATTTCTTTCTGCTCACAGCTGAAGACAACAGCTGCCCGCTGTTCAGCAGGCAAAGTGCGGGCTACGTGGTCAACGTGCACCGGGGCGTAGTGGCCACGCCTCCGCGCATCACGATTTGTCCCGGCAGCAACAACAGCGTACAACTGCTGGCCCAGGTGGAAGGCGGTACCGGCAATGGCAGCTTCAGTTGGTCGCCTGCCACCGGCTTGTCCAACCCCAACATTCCCAACCCGGTGGCTAATGTAACTGACACCATTACCTATACCGTTGTGTATGACGACGGGGGCTGCCAGAGCACTGCTCAGGTACAGTTGGTAGCCGAGGGGGAAATACAGGTACTGACGCCCGACCCGGAAGTGTGTTTGGGAGATTCGGTGCAGATTGAGACCACTTTTGTACCTGCGCTGGCAGGCGGGCCTCCCGCCTGCGGCACCACCAACAGCCCCTGCCAGGGCAGCAGCACCGAAGTGTTGGTGGGTACGGGCAGTGGCAGTACAGAACCTGCGGTAAACCCCGCCCAGGTGGCCGGGGCGGGTAGTCCTTTCCCGGGATTCAGAGAAGATGCCCGCACCCAGGTGCTTTTCAGGGCAAATGAACTCACTGCAGCCGGCCTGCAGGCCGGCCTCATCACAGCCCTCAGCCTGGAGGTTTCGGCCAAATTTAGTGCTACGCCCTACAACAATTTCACCATCAAAATGGGCTGCACCAACCTCAACACCCTGGTGGCCTTCCAAACGGGCCTGGAGGTGGTTTATACCAATACCGTCAATACCACTCCCGGAACCAACCTCTTCACCTTTGACGTGCCCTACCAATGGGACGGCACGTCCAATTTGCTCGTGGAATTTTGTTACAACAACCCCGATGGACTCGTTTCGGGCAATGATCACGTGTTTTTTACCCCTACGGCATACAACTCTGTGGTCTTTAATGCCAATGATGAAAGTGCCGGGGGGGAGCCAGGCTGCGACATCAGCTCAGGAGCTGCTTTTTCGCAAAGACCCAATATGCGCTTTTCCAACTGCTCCCTGGACCTGCCGCTGGCTTACAGCTGGTCGCCAGTACAGGGGCTGAGCGACCCCTTTGTGTCCAACCCCATGGCCTCTCCGGCCCTTACTACTACTTATACCCTCACGGTAACTACTCCCTCCTGCAGCTTTACCGATACGGTACGGGTAAGGGTAAATCAGGCCCCTCAGCTGGGCAACCTGGCAGATGTAGCAATATGTGAAGGAGATTCTGCTCAACTCATGGTGAATGGCAATTTTATCAGCGATGCTACTTTTTCATGGAGTCCGCCAGCTGCTTTGTCTGATGCCACTGCACAAAACCCCACTGCATTTCCCGGCATGACGACCAATTATTTGGTTACTGCCACCAATGCCTGTGGCTCGGATGTGCAGGGAGTGAGGGTAGTGGTAAACCAGCCGCCGCCGCTGCTCATAGATGTAAACGACCTCAGTTGCAACGGAGCAGATGATGGCAGCATTGCGGTTTCCCCTTCCGGCGGGCAGGGTCCATTTTCCTATAACTGGCAGCCCGGCAACCTGAACGGCCCCAGCATCAGCGGACTTAGGCCAGGCAGTTACCAGCTGTTATTCACTGATGGAAACAGCTGTACCATTGACACCAGCCTCGTGGTCACAGAGCCCCCGGTGCTCAGTCTGAGTATAGATACCATTGCCAATGT
>RFHT01000058.1 GCA_003696835.1 Bacteroidota bacterium | reverse complement strand
ACTCGTTTATCAGCACCAGCAACCCATTGCCTGCGCCTACTTTCAGACCATCCGCTTCCACGTGGGCCAAACCATGCCCTACACCCGCCTGGGCAAGGGCCATACCCTCAAGGAGCAGTTCAAAAACCGCATGGCCCGTGCCTTCAAAAACGTGGCCGAAAAATGGGAGGTGACCCTGCTGGTAGGTGGAAACGCCTTTTTGTCCTGTGAGAGCAGCCACCACTATTTCGACCCCTCCAAGCCGGAAATGGGCATCAAGTACCTCATACAAAGTGCGCATGAAATTGCCAGGCGGGAAAAAGGCATTTCCGGCATACTGCTCAAGGATTTCTACCACGACACTTCGCCTCCTGTCAGCCTGTTTACTTCGGCGGGTTTTCATCCTTTCCAGGCCGAACCCAATATGCTGCTGCAGCTGCGGCCTGAGTGGCACACCTTTGAGGACTACCTGAAGGCTATGACCTCCAAGTACCGCCAACGCGCCAAAAGTGCCTACAAGAAGAGCCAGGCCCTGAGCACGCGGCAACTGCAGCCGGAGGAATTGCGCTCGCATAAGGGGCGTATGCACCAACTCTTCAGAGAAGTGGTAAAAAGCGACAAATTCTCCCTGGTGGAGCCCGGAGAAGATTACTTCATCCGCCTGCAGGAGAACATGGGCGATGCCTTCCGCGTGTATGGCTATTTTCTCGAAGACGAACTGGTGGCCTTTATCAGCACCATGCTGAGTGAGCGCCATCTCGAAGCCCACTTTATCGGCTACGAAACCAGCCTGAACCGGGAGATGAAAATTTACCAGCGCATTTTGTACGACTTGGTGGAGAAAGCCATTGAAATGAGGGTAAAAACCCTTTCCTTTGGCCGTACGGCCCTGGAGATCAAAAGCTGTGTGGGAGCCGAGCCGAGGCAAATGGACATCTACCTCAAGCTAGTCAACCCCTTCATCAACCGCCTGGCCGGCCCGGTGATGCGCAGCATCACCACCGACGAATGGGAGCAGCGGCACCCTTTTAAGTAAAATTGGCCAAAAATTAGTATATTTCCCCTCATGGCACACTACCTGCCCATGTTTCCGCTCAACCTCATTGTATTTCCCGGCGAGCAGCGGGGATTGTACATTTTTGAGGAGCGCTACAAAGAGCTCATTCACGAATGCGATGATTCGGGCATCACATTCGGCATACCCGTGGTGATCAACAACCAGCTCGCACCCATAGGGACAGAAGTGCGGCTGGTATCCATAGATGAAGTCATGGCAGGAGGGGAAATGCAAATCACCATTGAAGGGCTGAAGCGCTTTCGCATCATTACCTTTAAACAAAAAGCGCGCAACCGCCTCTACCCTGCCGGCGAAGTGGACTGGCTGGATCATACCACCCAGGCCGATACCGGCCTGCAGCACAGGGTGAGTAAGCTGATCAACACCCTGCACCGGCTGCTGGAAAATGTTAAATCTATGAATGTGCCCCCGGAAGAATTGCATACTTTTGATATTGGCCATGATATTGGCCTGAGCTTCGAGCAACAATATCGTTTGCTGAGCCTGAATACAGAAAATGAGCGTTTGCAGTATATACAAAACCACCTGGAACAGGAATTGCAAAAGCTCAAGGCCAAATTTAACGGCCATTTTGAAAATTATACGCTACCGGATATGTGAATAGCATGCGGTTGGCTTATGAGGATGAATAATTGTGCAAAATATGAGATACTTCTGTTTGATGCTGCTCGTGCTGCTGTTCGCTGCCTGTGAGCCCAATCAGGAGGGAGAAGGAGGGGTGAGTACCCCTGGCTTTGAGGATCTGCTGCAGGGCTTTCAGTCGGTGAGCCAGGAAGCCCAGGAACTGGCCAGGCCCAACAAGGTGGAAGCCTGGGTGGACAAGCTGGCCGTCAAAGCACAGCCCGGCGAAGACATGCCCACCATTGCCCGCCTCAAGGAAGGAGAGGTGGTGGAATACCTCTACCAGCGCACCATCCGTAAAAGCACCTTTACCCTCAGAGGGCAGGAGTACAGCCAGCCCTGGATACTCGTGAAGCTGCCCGACGGGCAGATGGGCTGGGTGCATGAAGGCGGGGTGCGCTACGTTCAGCCCGAACTTACGGATCTATTCAGTACCGGCGCCGACGACCCCAACAACCCCTACACCCGGGCGCGCTCGCTCAATGCGCCGGCACAGCCAGCAGCACCCGCAGGTCCCAACTGGACCATTGTGCCGGGAAAAAGTGCCGGAAATATTCGCCTCAATACTTCCGAGGCAGAGCTCATCAAGCTCTACGGCTCCCCCAATGTAACCCGCGGCAACGTGCAGGTGTCCCAGTCGCAAACCAAAGACTGCACCATCCTCTTTCCCAATACCCAGGACGAAATGCGCATAACCTGGAAAGACGACAGCCGCAGCAAAGTTGAGGCTGTGTATCTGACCAAACCCAACGCCCACTGGCACCTCAACACGGGGGTGAAGGTAGGCATGAGCCTGCTGGACCTCACCAAGGCCAACAAGTCGCCCCTTTCCTTCTATGGCTTCAACTGGGAGTACAGCGGCACGGTGAGTTCCTGGCGCAACGGGGTGCTGCGCAAGTATGACAAATTCTTTTACGTGGTGCTGGTACCCGTAGGAGCATCCAAAGCCGACCTGGCCCAGTTTCAGGGCAACAAGGTATTTTCCTCCAACACCAAAGGAGTGGACAAGCTCAATTTGCATGTGGGAAAAATCGTTATTTATCTGGATTAGGAATGTATGTATTGCAATAAATGAGCTATGAAATCCTTTAATATTCGCAGCCTGGGCTTGCTGCTTGGCCTGGGGCTGCTGGCAGCAGGCCTTGCAGCACAGGCGCCCGACAGCTCCGATGTGCTGCAAGACGTGCTGCGCATGCAGCGCGAAATGCCCAAGCCCGACACCATTTTCCGCTCTGGCCATACAGCTCCCCGCATCATTGAAAATTATCTGAGCAAAACCGAAAATGGCTTTGTGATTCAGCTGCCCAAGGCCGGGCTTACGCCCAGCCCTACGGTGTACAAAAACTACTTGTATGTAAGCGGAGGCTTTGGCAGCAAGGAGTTTTACGCCTTTGACGCCCATACGGGCGATACCCTCTGGGCCATCAACCTGGACGACGACGGCCCCTCGGCCGCAGTGGTGCAGGACGACATCGTGGTATTTAACACCGAGTCGTGCACCATTTTTGCCTGCGATGCCATGTCGGGTGCCATGCTGTGGTCTTACTTCCTGGGCGACCCCCTCATGTCCACCCCCACCATTGCACAGGGTATGGTGTTTACGGCTTACCCTGCCAGCAGGGGCATCATTGGCCTGCCACCGGCAGGAACCCACCCAGGAAACATCGTGCAACAGCAAAAGCTTCAGGAACCCAGCCCGCCCGCCGATGCACCTCCCCAGCAGGGGCGTATATGGGGCACACATGTACTCATTGCCATGGACCTGCTTACGGGCAAGATTATTTGGCAAAAGTGGATAGATGGCGACGTGATGTCGGCCCCCGTGGCCGAAGGGGACGAGCTGTATGTGGCCACCTTTCCCGGTACGTTTTACAAATTTGACCTGCACACGGGCGAAGTGCTCACGGCCAAAGCCCTGCGGGCTACTTCGGCCCCCGTGGTGGTGGGCGAAGAGGTGTACATGAGCCAGCGCACCGAATCGGAGGGGGAAGCTGTGGCCGAGGCCATCAGCGTGATGCATCGCTCGGCGGCGAAGCCTGTACGCCAATATGCCAAAAAGGCCGCGCCCTACCTGGATGCACGCGTACAGCAGCAGTCGTCCTTTAAAAGCCTGGCCTCCGACTACGATGCCGGCAATGGTTTTGCTGCAGGCGCACCGGCCAATAGTGGCTGGCAGGCAGCCAGCAACAACATTGGCCAGTCCAATGTATCTTCCCTGCAGGCTTTCCAGGGTTCACGCATTTTGCACCTCAATGGCAAAAACTACAACACCATGGGCAACGAGCTGGTGTGCTCCGAACCCCAAAGCGGCGCCATTATCTGGAAACAAAACATCAGTGGTGAGCTCGAAGCCGAAGGGGGCTTTCTGGGCACTCCGCCTTTGAGTGTGGATGACAAGATCATCATCGCCACCCTGCAGGGCGACATCCTCATACTGGATGCCCAGAGCGGGCAAGAGCTGAAACGCTACGCCACAGGCGAGCAGATCCGCTACCAGCCGGT
>RFHT01000470.1 GCA_003696835.1 Bacteroidota bacterium | reverse complement strand
TTCTCCGACAAGGGCATCATTCAGCTGCCGTATGTGAAGCTGCCCGCCAAATGGAAAAGCCTGAAAATTACGGGGGTAGGGCCGGAAAAAAAGATCTTTGAGGTGAGGAATAAGTGAGTTTTGGGCTGTATGTCCGGCACGATAGTAGCCGGGCGAAGTAGGTCTATTTACCTTGCATTAATCTCGCTTCAGGCTGTGTTCCGGTGGATGAAGCCCCAAAAGGTAAAAGGCTTTTCTGCGGTTAACCAACCTTGGGCGATTAAGCTTTAATGCAAGGACAGTGGCTCTGCCTGTAGGAGTCAAGCCAACAATATGGGTGAAGTCTTCGTTCCAGATAAAATGTTTTCTCCAGCTATATTTTCTAGGGTGAAATATTGGCACTATTTTTTTACTCAAAGGATCTTCTGCTTCTGTGATATTGTATTTATGACTATTACAACCTGGACATGCCAAGGCCAGGTTACCCAAAGTCGTTTTACCACCTTTACTTTTGGGGATAATGTGCTCAGCAACAAACCGCTGTGTAGCCCACTTGTCATGGCTTTGACAGTATTCACAGCAACCATGCGCCCGGATATGGATCTGAAGCCGGACTTTTTCTGAGATACGGTGTTCAGTCACTTTCTTTTCCGCTTTGTGCTATCTGCTCCATCAGGGCATCAGGGGTAAGGCCCTTGATTTGCGAAAGGGTAAAAATGGCTTCTGCCCTCCGGGTGTCCAGCTCTTCTATCTGAGCAGCAATTTCTTGTAATTCCTTCTGTTCAGCCTCAGTAAGGGTTTCTTCCCATCTTTTTTCTATCAAATGCTCATACCTATTTTGTGTGGATGAAGGTAACTGCTTGTTGATCTGTTTTACTAATTTTGCTTCCATTTTGGTAAAGTCCGAAATATTCCGCTTTACCCGTAAAGCCAATACTTTAGCAATAAATTTTTCCAGATCTTTCGCACTGAGTTGTTCTACTCCACTGAGCAATTCATTAAAACTTACCCGGGATTTTATTTCGACTGTGGACATATCGTTGTATCTTTTCCCTTAAAGATACAACGAAATGCATTAGTTTGAAAGGAGAGAAGGAATTATGCGCTGGTTTGGGTCATCCTTCCCCTTTTTTACCCATCATCAAATCCCATTGTTCTATTCCTTCCTTTGATAATTTTTGGTAATTTGCTTTTTCCAAACCACAAACTCAACATTCAGCATGAAGGCTTCAAACAGACTACTACTTGGAATATGCCTGCTCGCACTGGGTGCATTTGCCGGCAGTTTTTCCCTGCATGCCCAGACGGGCAAGGCCGAAACGGCCCTTGCGCAAATGAAATGGCGGGCCATAGGCCCGGCCAACATGGGCGGCCGCGTAACGGACATTGACGGCCTGCCCGGCGATCCCTCCACCTTTTATGTAAGCGGGGCCGACGGAGGCATTTTCAAAACCACCAACGGCGGGGCTACTTTTGAGCCCATCTTTGACGGGCAGGACGCCTACTCCATTGGGGCGCTGGCCATTGCCCCCTCCGACCCCAATGTGCTTTGGGTAGGTACGGGCGAGGGCGATCCCCGCAACAGTGTGGGCTACGGGCGGGGGGTGTATCGCTCGCTGGATGGCGGCAAAAACTGGACGAAGCTGGGCCTGGAAAAAACCGAACGCATTAAGCGTATTGTGGTGGACCCCCGCAACCCGGATGTGGCCTGTGTATGCGCCCTGGGGCGCGAATGGGGCCCCAATCCCGAACGGGGCGTTTACCGCACCGAAGACGGCGGCAAAAGCTGGGAACAGGTGCTGTACCTGGACGAAAACACCGGCTGCTCCGACCTGGCCATGGAGCTGAGCAACCCCCGCATACTGTATGCGGGCATGTGGACCTTCCGCCGCAGGCCCTGGCGCTTCGACGACGGCGGCGGCCAAACGGCCCTCTACCGCTCCCTGGATGGGGGCAAAAGCTGGCAGAAAACCGGCAATGGCTTCCCAAAAGGGCCCATGGCCCGCATTGGCATTGCCGTTGCGCAGAGTCAGCCCAATATCGTCTATCTCATTACGGAATTTCCCAACTATAGCGGCACCCTCTTCCGCTCGGAAGACCGGGGCGAAAACTGGCGCGTGGTCAACAAAGACGCCAACATCAACTTCCGGCCCTTTTACTACAGCGACATACGCGTGGACCCCCAAAACCCCAACATTGTGTATTCCCTTTCGGGCGGGCTGTACAAGTCCACCGACGGGGGTAAAAACTTTGAACGCATAGGCCGCAGCCTGCACGGCGACCACCAGTCGTTCTGGATCGATCCTCTGAATACCGACAGGCTCCTCAGCGGCTCGGACGGCGGCTTCCAGGTCTCCTACGACCAGGGCAGGACCTTCCACATTCTCAACAATGTGGAGCTTTCCCAATATTACCAGATGAACCTGGACGATCTGGACCCCTATAACATTTACGGCGGGCTGCAGGACAACGGCACCTGGGTGGGGCCCAGCAATTCACTCTACAGCGCGGGCATTCTCAAGCGCCACTGGAAAAAAATTGCGCCGGGCGATGGCTACTATGCCATTCCTGTGCCTGGCAGCGAGCACGAGGTATATGCCAACCTGCAGGGGGGCGTGATTTTTCACGTGGACACCCGCACCGGCAACATCCGAAACATTCACCCCTACCCCAACAAAATCGGCTCGGCCGGCGATGCCATTGAGCACCACACTTACCGCTTCAACTGGGATTCGCCCATTCTCATTTCGCCTCACGATCCCCAGCGGGTGTATTTTGGAGGCAATGTGTTGTTTAAAACCACTGACAAGGGCAACAGCTGGGAGGTGATTAGTCCAGACCTCACCACCAATGACAAAAGCAAGCAGAAAACTTCGGGAGGGGAGATTTACCAGGATAATACGGCTGCAGAATTTCATTGCACCATCCTTACCATCGCGGAGTCGCCCCTGGAGGAAGGGGTGATATGGGTGGGCACAGACGATGGCAATGTACAACTGACCCGCGACGGGGGCAAAAACTGGACCCTGCTCAACAGCCGCATACGGGGCCTGCCTGCTTTTGCCTGGGTAGCCAAGATCCATGCTTCGGAACACCACGCGGGCACGGCCTTCGTGACGGTGGATCAGCACCGCATGGATGATTTCAGGCCGTACGCTTTCATGACTACTGACTACGGCAAAAGCTGGGTCTCCATCAGTGGGGGGCTGCCCCAAAACGACTATGTGAAGGTGGTACGCCAGGATCCCCACAATCCCGAGCTGCTGTATGCGGGTATGGAGCACGGCATATTTGCTTCCTGGGACAAAGGCAAAAGCTGGACAAAGCTCAACAACAACCTGCCGCCCGTATCGGTGCGTGACCTGCGGGTACAGCCGCGTGAGCGCGACCTGGTGGTGGCCACCCACGGCCGGGGCATCTGGATCATGGACGACATACGGCCGCTGGAAGAACTGCAGGCTGCCAGGAAGGAGGAGGCACACCTCTTTGAGGTGAGGCGGGCCACGCGCTGGCACTTGTACAGCATGCTGGAGAATCTGGGCGACGCCACCTACCGGGCACCCAACCCCGCCTATGGTGCCATGGTCAATTTCTACCTGGCACAAAAACCGGAGGAAGCTGTGCGCCTGGAAATTACGGATGCGGCGGGCAAGCTGGTGAGAAAGCTGGAAGATACTACAGCCCAGGCCGGGCTGAACCGCATGCTGTGGGACCTGCGCATGCAGGGGCCCAGCAAGCTGGACCAGCCTACGCGCGGCGGCTGGCGCAGCGGCGATGTGGGCCCGCGCGTAGCGCCGGGCGTTTATACGGCTACGCTGTATGCCAACGGCCAGCAACGCCAGGCTTCCATTGAGGTGCGGGCCGATCCGCGCATTCCACTGCCGGAGGAGGCCTACCGCCAGCAGCAGCTCGCCCTGCTGCAGCTCCGGGGCCTGCTTTCCGAAACCCACACCCTCATCAATGAAACCGAAAAGCTGGGCAGGCAGCTCAAGCAGCTGAACGAACGCCTCGAAGGGGTAGAAGACGAGGCCGAACGCAAAGCCCTGGAAGCAGACATCAAGGCCATTCACAAGCGGGCCGACAGCCTGCGCTACGAGCTGCGCACTCCTCCCCCCAACATGACCTACCGCCAGCGGCCCAGGCTGCGGGTGGAAATCCGCTCGCTCATGTTCAGCATTGACGGGGCGGAAGCTGCGCCCACTGCCCCCCAGATGGCCCGCATAGCGGAACTCAAAGGGGAGCTAAAAACGGCCCAAACTGCCTTTGAACACCTACTCAAAGAGCAGGTACAGCCCCTGAATGAACGCCTTAAAGACCTGCCCCAGTTGGTGGTGGGCAAGGTGCCTGCTGATGGAAGTGACTGACAGACATATCACAATGGGGGCGAAGCTGGCCTCAGTCCAAAATGAGCTTTTCTTCTTGCTCAAGTTCGACGATGAGTTTCAGCTTTGCCCCCAAAGCATGTAGCACTTTCAGAATCGTATCTATTCTGAAGTTTTTGGTATTGTTTTCGAGTTTGGATATTTGAGATTTTTGTACCCCAATTAGTTCTCCCAACTGGGCCTGCGTAAGGCGCTTCTTTTGCCGGGTCTCACGAATGATTTGACCAATAATATCCAGTTTCAACTCATATTCAAATAATGCTCTCTCCTCTGTGCCTGCTTCACCTATATGTTTATCAATCAACTCATCCAGGGTGGTTAGTTTTATTTTTGAGGTTTCCATAAGAATTATTTTTGTTCAAAGTATTGCCTACGCATTTTCTCCGCCTTGGCTATTTCCTTAGGAGGAATTTTTGAGGTTTTCGTAACTATTTAGCATATACCTGCTGCAAAAAAGGGGGAATACCCCAATAGTGCCTTCATGGACCATGCATACATGAAACTTTGTTTTTGTCAACCACCCCCCGGCCCCT
>RFHT01000469.1 GCA_003696835.1 Bacteroidota bacterium | reverse complement strand
GGTTTCCTGCAGCAGCGCAGTGTTGCGAACAAACAAATCGGCCTCCCCTTCCTCCGCATTTCGTATGCGCCACAAAATAGACTGAAGACGCTCTTCCAGCTCTTTGAGGCGACTCTGCAGCTGTTCGTCCGTTTTTTCTTCTGCCAGGTATTGTTCAATCAATTTAATCAATCCTTCCAGCACCGCCTCCCAGTCTGTGGCCCAGTTTTGCTGGTTGGGCAGCACCTCCAGCAGGCTCAGGGCCTCTCCCAATTGTTCAATCAGTTGACTGCGGGCATCCTCAGTTTCAGTTTGCGTCTGCCCCTTCTCCTTTGCCTGCTCCTCAAAATAGGCCAGAATGGCTTCATTGCCTGCCTTTACCACCTCCCGGGGCGGCACCTCCAGCGGGCAGTCATATACCTGAATGGCTGGGAGGTCCTTGTCGCGCCGCAGTAGTACGGGCAGGCCCCGGCGGAGGAGGGGCAGCAGTGGGCTGAGGTCGGCTACCTGCGTACCGCTGAGGTCCAGTTTGCGCAGCTTTTGCAGTTCTCCCAGCGGCCTGGCTTCCCGCACAGGTGTTTTGCGCAGGTAGAGCACTTCCAGTTGTTGCAGCCCCGCCAGGGGGGCGAGCTCACTCACACCAGTTTTGCTCAGGTAAAGGGCCTGTAGCTTGCTCAGGCTGGCCAGGGGAGAAATGTCGGCCACCTCCCGGCAGCTGTACAGGTTGAGCACCTGCAGCTGCTGCAGGCGGCTCAGGGGAGTCAGGTCGCTGACTCCCGTGAAGCTGAGGTCCAGCTCCAGCAGCTGGTGCAGACTTGAAAGGGGAGACAGGTCCTTTATGCGGGTATAATTCAAATTCAGCACCTCCAGTTGGGGCAGGGTAGCCAGCACCGAAACATCCTGTATTTCCCAGTAGCGGCCTTCGGCCTGCTGGCCTCCCAGGTACAGCTTTTTGAGGGCGGAGAGCTTCTCCAGCTCCCGCGGCAGCTCATGCAGGTAGTTGGGGCCCTGCTGATGCTCGTTGCGTATCCAGCTTTTGCTTTCGCGATTCCATACGGCATTGCTCATCACCAGTTCCTGCAGGTGATGCAGTTCAAACAATTCCTCCGGCCAATGCGTCAGGCTGCAGTTGCCCAGGTCTAGCCTGCCGGTAAGGGCCTGCTGCTCCTGGCGTATAAGCCGCAGGTAGAGGGGCATTGCTTCAGTTTCGCTCTCCGGTGGCATGGCTCCACTTTCCCTTTCTGCCTGCTGCTGGCTTTGCGGAGCTGGCTCCTCAGCTTGCCGCCTTACCACCAGCCGCAGTTCATCGGTGGTCCAGTCCACCAGCTCGGCTTCGGTGTCGATGAGAGCTTTGCGGGAAACAGCCCGCTCAAACAAGGCCTCCAGGGAATTGGTGGCTTTGGCGTTGATGGGGGGAATGAAGCCCTCCAGCCCGTCCTGTTCCAGCCTGTGGGCATTGAAAGGTGTCTGGCTGATGATGAGTTTCAACCCAAACACTTCTTCTTCCTTGCCTTCGGGCAGCGCCAGGGTGTATTCCATGCTGCCTTGTTGGGTGTTGCCCTTTTCGATGGCCAGGGCTTCGCTGGCCCGTATCTGATAGTCTGGCCAGAGCAGTAGCATGGCCACGTACAGCACCTCCGGGTCCGTGGCTGGCTGACTGGCCGCCTGCACTGCTTCCTCCCGGTGGGTCAGTTTCAACTCCAGGGGGGGAATGTGCCCGCCCCGGTGGGGAATGCTGATGCTGCCATCCCGGCCGGCTTTCAGTACCAGGGTGGTGCCGTCTTCCTCTTCCATGCTCAGCTCCAGCTGAATGCGGCCCGGCGGAAGAAAGGAAAGGGGATTGCGCAAATCCCAGATCCGGTCCCAGCGCGAAATAGCCGCCAGCTGGTTGGGCAGGGACCAGGCATCAGTACCCTCCAGCACCACGCTCTGGTCCCGGCTGCGCACCAACTGTATGGTTGTGCCAATGAACTTGAGCAGGTATTCCGCCTCTTCAGCCCCGGCCACCAGCTCGTAATACACCGCCAGCTCATGCCGCAGCAGGCTGTCTTTGAGGCTTTCCGGGTCGGGGGTGGGGGCTGCGGCTTTGCTTTTGCGTGCTAGCGCCGGCTGCACATACACCCGGGTTTTTTCTATGGGCAAATTTCGAATCACGGCCTTGTAGAGCTGCTGCTTATCCAGGCGCCCCAGTTCGTCCGCTTCCCCCACATTTCCCAAAACCGACTGGCCGTAAAAGACCGCTTCAATGGTGGCCTCGGCCAGGGGAGCAGCCAGGCGGGTGTCGGCTTCTTCGGGGTAAACGGCCAGTATGGTGCGCTCTTTGGAGCGTATGCGGGGGATGCCATGTGCCAGGCCGGCATCTATGACCCAGGAGCGGTTGTCGCTGCGCCAGTACACGGGAAAGTCCAGCCCAAAGGGTGCCAGGGATGCGTGCAGGAAGGGCTCCTCCAGCGAGCGCTCTCCGCTTATGCGCGCATGCGGGGTTTGCTGTATGCCCCTTTGTACGAGGTAGTTGTTCAGTTTTCGCATCAACTCCTCATAGCTATAGACGTAACGGCTTTTTCCCAAAATCCCCAACAGGCCTGCGCAAAAATAGCTGCGTATTTCTCCATCGTACTTCCCCTCATAGTCCTGCTCATGGCTGAGGGTGCTGGCTATCTGGATTTGGGCGGGCTGGGGCAGGTCCAGGCTGGGCGCGCTTTCCTGCAGGGCCAGGGCTAGCTGCTCGCGAAACAGAGGCACCCCGGCAAATTCGCGGCGGAAAAACACAAAGGGCTGTGCTGCTTCGCGGTAAGCTTCCGCTGCCGGGTCCAGGGGCTCTACCTCGCGGGGCGGCATGTAGCTGCGCTGGGAGCCAACTTTCTGCTGGAAACGCTCGTCCTCCCCCGCATAGCAGCTGTTGATGATGCTGGTAATGTTGGGTTTTTTCTGGTCGATCAGATACAGCAGGGCATTGAGTTCCACATCCAGCAGGTCGGGGCTGCCAGCCCGGCTGTCGTAGCACAGCAGGGTTTCAAACTGTCCATCGGGCTCCATGTGGTGAAAAATGGGGTGAGCAGGCTCCTGGGAGCCATGGCCCGAAAAGTAAAACAGCACGGCATCGCCGGGCCCGGCCTTCGACAAATGGGTGAAAAAGGCCTGGATGAGGTTTTCGCGGGTAGCCTCTTCGTTGATGAGCAGTTTGGGGTGCAGGCTGTTGGGGTAGGAGCGGGCCTGCAAAAAGGCCAGCAGGGCCTTTAGGTCGTTGACGGCTCCCCGCAGGGGAGGCACCTCCGGTGAGCGGTATTCGTCTATGCCCACCAGCAAGGCGTACAGCTTGTTTTTGCCCGGCACAAAGGCTGCCCGCTGCTCAAAAGTGGTTTTCTCTTCCGGGACTTCACCAGCCAGCTTGCCAAAAAATGGCAGCCGTATGGGGCCCATGTCCACCGTTTTGAGCTTGAGACCCGCCCCGGGGCGGGCCTTTTGCAGAATGAGGTAGTTGTCCATGAGCTGGCTATAGGCTGCCAGCGGCTTGAAAGCCTCGTGGGTGAGCTGCAAATCGGCCAGTATGCGGTTGAGTTTGCGCAATTCCAGCAACTGCTGCCCGTCAATGGCCTGGCCAAGCCGCTGGCTGAGCTCCTCCACCAGCCGGGTGGGCCGCTGCACGCTGTCGGCTATCCAGTGGTGGTAGGTAGTCATGCTTTGCTCCAGCGGCCCGGTTTGGGCCTCTTTGTGGTATTGCTCCAGAAAAGAGGCCAGTTGTTTGATGCGGCTCTGGCCAAAGCGCGCATCCTCCCTCAATTGCTGCAGCAGCTGCTCCCGCAGCCCGAAGTCTATGGCGTACAGCCTGGGGCTTACCTCCCGGCAAATTCCCGAAAGCAAAAAATCAGACACCACAAAGTTGGGGATGTTGAGCATACGCCCACTGCTGCGGGCAGGATATACCCGGAAATTCATCCACAGCTGGTAAAGCAAATCCACGGTCACATACACCGGAAAGGCGGCATGGCAGGCAAAAATGCGGTGGCCTTCATAGGCTTCCCCCTCATACAGCTCGGCAAATGCTGGGGTGTACAGGGCATCAAAACGCTGTACATACTGCTGCCAGGCAAGATGGGCGGGTTTGAGTTCTGCGTTGGTGGGCATGCAGCTGTATTTTTTCCCAAATTATGCATTTCCAGGGCGATAACCAAGATGCAGGTGGCAGG
>RFHT01000468.1 GCA_003696835.1 Bacteroidota bacterium | reverse complement strand
TTCGAAATGGGACTGAGCGAAGCGGATTGGGAACAGCTTCAGCAGGCCTATTCGGCCAGTTTGGCCCGTGCAAAAGGACACAGCAAATACCAGAACTGGGACCTGGCCATAGCCGAATATAGCCAGGCTTTTGCCATACGCCCCATAGAGGTGGAAGCAGCTTTTGGGCTGGCAAGTGCCTACGAACAAAGATGGCGGGAAAACAAGGCGGAAACAGACAAAAGGGAGGCGATTAAATTTGCGCAAATCTGCCTCAGGCAGGATCCCCGGCACGAAGGGGCCTTGCAGCTGATGAGCCGTTTGGGAAGAACAGCCAACCCGGCACGCAATAAACGGAAACGATGGCTGCTTGCGATGGGGGCAATTATACTGGCCCTTTTTGTGGGAAAAAATCTGCTGCGTACTTCCTCTCCGCAAAAGAGCAGCCCGCCTCCCCCGGGGCCTGCCTCCCGGCCTGCCTCCCCTTCAGCGGTTTCAGCATCTACCCTCAGCCTGCCCCTTCAGTTTGTCGAACATGACCAACTTCGTTTTCAGTCCTTTGCTTCATCCCTGGCGGTATATGACAGTGCCTATAGCTACAAGCTGCGGGCATACTTGCCCGTAGAGGGCATGGAATTGTCGGCCCTCAAGCTCAAAATTGAGCTGCTGGACGAGCAGGCCAGCGTGCTGTACAGCGAGGTGTTTGACGCCCTGGCCAGCCACCAGCCCGTAGCCCGTGCCGGCGACCTGCTGGCCATTGGGTACGACCATTACCAAAAGGGGGTACTGCCCATTGCTGGTGCACGCCTGGGGGTACATTCCATGCAGCAGGCGCCTGCGCCTGCTGCCTATCAGCCTGCTGCTCCCCTGCAGCTGAAGTGGGAACGTCCTCCCCCTGCCAATATAGCTTTAACAGCTGGCATGCGCCTCGACCAGCTTTCAAGCTCCCGCTTCACAGCGCAGTCATTTCACAAAATTGTACTGGAAATCACCAACCAGGGGCAGGCCAATCTGCAGCGCCTGAAACTGCGGCTGGACTGGAAAGACGAGCGGGGTGAGGTATTGCAGTCGAAAAGCCTGTACGTAGTCAGCACTTCCACGCCTCCTCTGCTGGCGGGTCAGAGGCGCACAGCTGGCGGCACCTACAGCCTCGATAAGCAGCAGGCAGCTGCCTTCCGGCAGTTGGAGGTGGTAGTAGAAGAAGTGGTTTTTTAGGGTGCGGGATGCAGGTGACAGGTAGCAGGTGACAGGATGCAGGTGGCAGGATGCAGGATGCAGGCTGGAACGCAGTGGAAGTCCCATAGGGGATCGTAGCGCAGCGGAGATGCCTTTAAGGAGATGCATTGTTCTCCCTCACATCGCATCGAGGAAAAGGGCCGCCAGGTCGTCGGCACTAGCGGGGCGGGGCGAGAGCTTGGTCACCCGGTGCTGGGGCAGGGTGCCAGCCACCAGAGCAGGGATATCTGCTTCGGTAAATCCAATGGCCGACAAGCCTGGGGGCATGTCCAGGGCTTGCATGAGCTGCTCAATTTGAGCAGCCAGCAGCGGGCCGGCTTCTGCTTTGGGGTCTTTGACCCCCGACACATCTGCGCCCATGATTTCCGCCGCTTTGAGGTGGCGCTCCGGGCAGGCAGGGCCCGTAAAGCGAAAAACAGCCGGTGCGTTGAGCACCACCGACATGCCATGGGGGACAATGGGGTAAGGGACCGGAAAGCCACCAGGGCGAAAATCGCGCACCATGCCTGAGACGGGGTAGGACATGCCGTGGCAGAGGTGTACCCCGGCATTGCCAAAGCCCATGCCCGCCATGCTGGCAGCCAGGATCATGTTGGCACGTGCCTGCTCATCTTCGGGCTGGCGGTAAGCCCGCAGGATATTTTGCGATACCAGTTCTATGGCCTTGAGCGACCAGATGTCGCTGATGGGGTTGTGTCCCTGGTAGGCAGGCCGCAAAATGGGCCGGGCAGGCAGGGGCCGCTCATAAAAGGGCAGGGCCGTATAAGACTCCAGGGCATGGCACAGCACATCCAGGCCGGAAGCAGCCGCCACCACCGGCGGCATGCTGCGGGTATTGTGCGGGTCCACAAGGGCCAGGGCGGGCTTGAGGTAACGATGGGCAATACCCGTTTTGGCGTGCCGGTCGGTGAGGTCGAAAATGGCCACCCCGGTGGTTTCGCTGCCGGTACCTGCCGTAGTAGGGATGGCAATCAGGGGTTTTACCGGCCCGGGCACGGGCTTGCCCTGCCCGATAGGCGCATTGATATAGGCAAAAAAATCATCGGGATAAGTGGCGTAGAGGTTGGCGGCCTTGGCCGTGTCTATGGTGGAGCCGCCACCCACGGCTACAAAAGCCTCGTACTTGCCTTCTACGGCCACCTCTATGGCAGCCTTAACAGACAGATCGGTGGGCTCCACCCGCACCCCGGAGAAGAGCTCATACCTGATGCCTTCTCCTTCCAGCGCCTCCAGCACCTGTTGTACCGGCGGCAGCTCTTTGAGGTAGGGATCGGTGAGCACCAACACCCGCTTGAGGCCCATATCGGCCAGGTCCATGCCTACCTCACGGGTAACGCCCGGTCCATAGCGCAGGTTGGAGCTGCCCATCTGAATGGCATAATCTTTTTGCATAGCAGAGATTTGGTTTTGGTTTTACAAGTAAAAGTGAAAAGGAGAAGTTGTGTTTTGAGTCTTCCTGAATCCGGCCCCTAGCCGTTGAGGGAAATAACACAAAATTGAGGGGAAAGCGAAACCATGGGGCTACCTTTTTGCAAAATTTGTGTAACTATTCAGCACCCTCAGTGTGAAAAAAAAAACAATTGTTGTAAGTTGCTCATTTTCAATGACTTGTGTTAACCACCCCCAGCCCCTCCTTGAAAATGCTACGGTTCCCCCACAAGTATTTTGTCTATTGGATTTTTTGTAAAAAAATACTTACAATCGACTGATAACGAGATGATTAGATCGTTTTCGCAGTAATTTTTAGCCCATTGTTGATGTTGTGAAAATTCCATTCATTTAACTATCTAAAATCGCCCGGGAAGGCCATATAATCACCTTTTTTATTTCATGC
>RFHT01000467.1 GCA_003696835.1 Bacteroidota bacterium | reverse complement strand
TAACCAAACAAATCCTGCAAAAAAACCCTCAGGATCAGGCTGCCCGGTATTTTCACCAAAGTGCCCAGGCGTACCTTCAGGATCATGCGCCTGGCTTTTAGGGTATTGCTGGATTTTATGCCAAAATCTTCCCCTTTCTGAAGCCCCAGCTACCAGCCTGCGGCCTGCAGCAGAGTCCGCAGGGCCTGCACATCCCGTTTCATGGTTTCAACGGCTTTTTGGCGCGTGCTGGCTACGGGCTCATCCTGCTCGTGAAATTTGTACTCCACATGTAAAGAAATGGGCCCTTCAAAGCCTTTGGCTTTCAGCAGGCTCAGAAATTGCGCAAAATCTACCATGCCTGCTCCTACCGGCACATTCTTTACGTACCATTTTCCCGCTTCGTCCTGCGCCCAGTGAAAGTCCTTGACGACAATGTTGTGGATGTAGGGATAGATGTACTCCAGCCCTAGCGGCCAGGCCTGGCCGCCCTCAACGGTGGCATGGCGTATATCGTACTGGCAGCCCAGGTAGGCCGAGTCGATCTGCCTGAGCATCATGCCCAGGTCCCATATTGGCGCGCCCACATAGCGGGCTCCCGCATGATTTTGGTAGCAGGCCGTGATGTTCAATTTTTCGTTGAGCGCCGCCAGGGCAGTGCCTTGCCGCTGAAACTCATCCATCACGGCCTGCATGGGCCGGTTTTTGTCGTAGCGGTAGTAGCCCATGCGGTAATAACCTATGCCCAGGCCGGCGGCTGTTTCCAGTATGCCTTGGGTATGGGGGCTGTCCACCGAAGTAATGGCCGTGGTCATCATGGGCACAGTCAGGCCCGCTTTTTTCATGGCCTCCACGGCTTTGGGTAGGTCGCGCTCTACGTGCTGGGGCAGCACATGCCCGCGCGGGCGCACGGCCAGGTCCACCCCGTCGAAGCCAATTTCGACGGCCGTTTCAGCTGCGGCTTCATAGTCCAGAAACTGCAGGTGTTTGGAGAAAATACAGATGGCAGGTTTGTCGGCTGCGGGAATTGCCTCTGGCTTCGGCCAGCCCGCAGCCAGGCTGCTCACCGGCGCCCATGCGGCGGCGGCGGCCAGATTTTTTAACACGCTTCTTCTTTTCATGGGTATAAAGTGAAGGAAAATGCCTGTCAGCAGCATACTGCCGGGCAGCATGCTGCTCAATATAGCAAGCGCGCGTTATTGTGCCAAATCTGCTGCCTGAATTTCCGCTTGCATGTTCTCTCCATAATCTCGTATCTTGCACCTGATACCTGCAACCCTCCAAATTCCTACTGCCATGAACACATCCCCACCCCGGAAAATTGCCGTTGGCAGCGACATGCACACCCACCTCACCGAGGTGGTGGTGGCCGAGCTGCAGGCCCGAGGCTTTGAGGTGGAGCTGTATGGCGCCCTCAAAAGCAAGCAAACAGTGCCCTGGCCCGGAGTGGCCGTAGAAGTAGCCGAAAAAGTGCGCGACGGCCTGTACGATCAGGCCGTGCTCTTTTGCTGGACCGGCACCGGTATCAGCATAGCCGCCAACAAGGTGAAGGGCATACGGGCGGCCCTGTGCCAGGATGCCGAAACGGCCAAAGGCGCCCGCCTGTGGAACGATGCCAACATACTGGCCATGAGCCTGCGCGCCACCTCAGAACACATTGCCAAAGAAATACTCCATGCCTGGTTCAGCCACGGCCCCAGCACGGATGCCGAAGACGTGGCCTGCCTGCGCCAACTGGAAAGCCTCGAAGAGCAGCACCGCAGGCCCGCATCAAAAAGTTCCTGAACGATTGCATTTTTCGCATATTTAGCCACTCAATTACCCATCCACACCATGAAAGTAGTACTCATAGACGGCTGCCGCACCCCATTTTTGCGCTCGGGTACCCACTATATGGACCTCATGTCCTACCAGTTGGGAGAGTTTGCCATCAACGGTCTCTTGCTCAAAACGGGCCTGGAGCCCGGGCAGGTGGACAAGGTGATCATGGGCACGGTCATTTCCAATATACAAACCAGCAACGTGGCCCGCGAGTCGGCCCTGGGGGCGGGAATTCCCCCCACCACTCCCTGCCACACCGTTACCCAGGCCTGCATTTCGGCCAACCGGGCCATCGCTACCGCCTGCATGGAAATACTGGCCGGGCAGGCCGAAGTGGTGATAGCCGGGGGCGTGGACAACACCTCCGACACCCCCATACAGTTTCGCAAGCAGATGCAGAAAAAGCTGTTTAAAGCTCAGAAACTTCGCGGCCTGGGCGATACCCTGCGCTTTCTGGCCAGCCTGCGGCCCGCCGACTTTGTGCCGCAGCGGCCCAAAGTGGCCGAATACAGCACCCAAAGGGTGATGGGGGAGGACTGCGACATCATGGCTGCACGCTTTGGCGTGAGCCGCCGGGAGCAGGACGAATATGCCGTGCGCTCCCACCAGCTGGCGGCCAAAGCCCACGAGGACGGCCATTTGCCCCGGGAAATGGTGGAAGTGGCCATTCCGCCCCGCTTTTCCCTCATCGATAAAGACAACGGCATACGGCCCGATACCAGCCTGGAAAAGGTGAGCCGGCTGCGCCCCGCCTTCGACCGGCAGTTTGGCACCCTCACCGCCGCCAACTCTTCTTTCCTCACCGACGGAGCTGCCGTGACCCTGCTCATGCATGAGGACAAAGCGCGCCAGCTGGGCCTCACCCCTAAAGCTGAGCTGGTGGACTTCACCTTTACCGGCCAGGATGTGCAGGATGAGCTGCTGCTGGGCCCTGCCTATGCCGTGTCCAGGCTGCTGGACAAAACGGGCATGGCCTTGTCGGACTTTGACGTAATTGAATTTCACGAGGCCTTTGCCGGCCAGATCTTGTCCAACCTGCGGGCACTGGCCTCAGACGAGTTTGCCCGCCAGCACCTGGGCCGCGACAAAGCCGTAGGGGAGGTGGATATGGACAAATTCAACCGCTGGGGAGGCTCCCTCTCCATTGGCCACCCCTTTGGCGCCACGGGCGCGCGCCTGGCCACCACCACGGCCAACCGCCTCATAGAGGAGGACGGCCGCTACGGCCTGCTGGCTGCCTGCGCCGCAGGTGCCCACGGCCATGCCATGATTCTAAAACGCTATGAAGCATAAGCGCGAAAAGGCAGGGCGCATGCCCGCCATGCATCCATCACCTTTTATTTGCATACCTTTTAGCCCCCAAACCACATGAAAACGGAAGATTTTCTCACCATAGAAGTACAAGACGGCATTGCCACCATCTGGATGGACCACCAGCTCGAAAAAATGAACGTGGTTTCTCCTGATGTGATTCGCATATTCGGGGAGGTGTTTGACCGCATTGAACAGGACCCCCAGGTCCGGGCGGCGGTGCTCATCAGCCGGAAAAAAGATTTCATTGCCGGTGCCGACATCAAGTCCTTTGCCATCGAAAAGCCGGGCGATTTTCG
>RFHT01000466.1 GCA_003696835.1 Bacteroidota bacterium | reverse complement strand
GTCATATTGGGGAGAAAACAAGTGGCATCCTTTTCATCCAGCATCAGCAGGTTGATTCCCAGCAGGGGAGAGATGAAAATATCCGCCTGCTGTTCGGGAGGAGCGGGCATATCGGGCGGGCCGATGGCAAAGCCAGTGGTGACCTCAAAATCTACGGCAGTTCCGGGAGTACCAGTGCTGCTGCTGTCCACCGAAAAAGAATACACATCCAGCAGGGCAGACTTGAGGCCGTCCATGCCAAAGGAGAGAGCATCCAGTTCATCAGAGGCGCCCGGAGCACCCGCTACCAGGCCCAGCAGGCCAGGGGAGATGCGCCCCAGCGGAGGCCAGCTGGGGGGAACCGGCGGCCGCGGCTCGGCAATGGCACCTCCCCAGAAGGCCCTGCCCGCAAACTCCAGAGGCCCCAGCCCCATGGCGTCCAGGTTGCCGCCATTCGCCACCGAAAACAAGGGCGTTTCCAGCTTGTGTACCGCCTGGGTGATGGTGGCAATCTGTATGCCCTGTGCGTTGAGCATGGGCACCCCCCCGCCACCCAGAAAATGCTCGTAAGGCGTGCCAATGGGCGGAATACAGTCGATGATGCTCATCACCCGCAGGGGTTCCTCATTGTGCAGCACCATCTCCAGTTCGGGTATAAACGCCTCAATATACACATCGAAAAAACTTTCGGCGGGAAAATCCAGGTTCTCATCCGGGTTCATGTCCAGAATCTGTCCCATAGAGGGCCGCTCCCGCTGAAGCTGAATGAGAATGGGGCCAATGGCGCTCTGGCCCTGCAGGTTCATTTCCAGCATTTGGGTCTGCACAAAGCGCTGGTTGCCCTCCATCATGGGATGGCTGCGCTGTATGAGGGTAGGGCCAATGAGGCGCACCGTGTCGGTAAACTCCACCGGTATATTGGTTACCAGTTCGATGACACCAAATGACTGGCTGTGGTCGTTTCCCGCCGGGGGAAAGTGGGCGCAAGCTGCACCGGACTGTGCATGCAGATTCGTGCAACAGGCCAACAGCCCGGCCAGTACGCCTGAGAAAATGAGCAAAAAGGGTTTCATGGTATGCGGTTTTTGGAAAGAGTGAGCAGCAGAAAAGCTGTAAGTATCACACGCATCTGTGGCAAGGCGAACTTGCCGACAGCTTGTTGCCAGGGGATGGCAGGGACATTTTCAGGTTATTTGCCTAAAATACGCATTATTTTTCATTCCCGCCCGAAATTTTGCACCCCAAATGCTCTGGGCATCCATCTGGCCCGCTGGGGAGGTTCCAGGGCCGTGCCACAGCCCAGGCTGCGGTGGGCAGTGCTCAGCATGTTGCGTCTGTGGGGAGGGGAATCCAAAAAAGCCTGCACCATGCGCTCGGCCATGCTCCAGTAGGTGTGGCGGTAAATGGGCGTGCCGTCGCGGTAGAAGTAGCGGGCCTTATGCCCCCGGGCAGTGCGGTAGAAATAGCGGCCGCTTTGGTAGTCGAGCAAAAAAACGTTGCATACATTTTCGCCGCTGGCGCGGGTGTCAAAAAATTGGCTGCGCTGCCGCAGTGAGCCAAAAGGAGGGTTCCAGGGATTATCGTGCGCCACAAAGTTGTGCTTGAGCATTTCATGGGCGTGAAAAACGGCCGCGTGGCGCAGTTGGGGAGAAAACCGCAGGGCCTGGCTCCCGTGTGCCTCCCGGGCCTTGTTGGTGGCGTAAAAAAAGGCCGCATTCAGCAAGCCGATGTCGGGCTGATACCAGTCAATGGTATCGTGAACCTGGGGAACCATGAGGGTGAAAAACTGCCAGCTGTACCGGGCGTACAAGCTGTCGGGGAATACCGCAGACTGCCAAACTTCCTGGGCAGCCAGCCCACCTGCGCTCAATGTACATGCCCAGGCGAAGGTGAGTACAACGCAGCGAAGCATGAATGCCGTCATTTAGATGTATGAAAGAAAGGGACAAGCCCGCTCCAACAAACATACTAAATTATTTTCGGATCATTCGTGATCCCAGCGTTGCAGGACGAAAAAGAATCTGGCGAGCGTGAGACTAAGGAAAAAAAGTAAAATTAGCAGCATTGTATGGCAAATGGTACTTCAGAAAAAAACTGTTCACCTCAAGCCAACCTCCGCAAAAGCTCTGTATCAATTATACGTCTTATTTCTTTGGATATTATGGGTAATTTACAATAAGTTATCCACATATCCAAAAATTATTTACGTAATATTAAAAATTGGATGGAAAATTGGGAAAATTAATTTAAAATGATGCCTTTTCGGGGAGAGATAAATTTTACGCGCAGAAGTTCTTGGGGCTTCAGCTGGCTGCGCTCCAGTAGCAACGCCTGCATTTCTTCAAATTCCGTTCCACTAAGCGGGCGTGAGCGGTAATTTGTAAGTTTATTGTCGCAAAAGAAGGGAAAAAGCTGCAGTTGGTACTGCCATCGGCCCTGGTGATAGCCCCTGATCTTAACCAGGGCAGCAAAGCTGTAGGGTTTCATGCCGCTTTTTTGGTACCTGCCGGGGGAATTGAACACCAGGTTGCCCATGCCGTAGCAAATCCATCTGTGTTCGTCAAAAGCTTCGATTTCCTGCATGAGGTGTGCGCCGTGTCCCAGCAACAGGTCGGCCCCTGCTGCCATCACTTCCCTGGCAATGCGGGTTTGGCTGTGGTTTTTCCAGCTGTAATTGTAGCCCCAGTGCGGAAAGGCCACGATGAAGGCCAGGCTGTCCGTGGCCCGTATGTGCCTGATTTGCTGAAGAATGCGCTGCTGCTCCCAGGCATTGACGCCCGGGGAGTTTGGGCCGGCATAAAAGTCGTACTTCCATTTGGCGGCATACTCCCAGCGGTATTCCATCCAGCCAATGACGTACAAGTTCAACTGCCGCCCCCGGAAGAGAAACGACCGTCTGAGGGGTTTCATGGCAGCAGTGGTTTCATTTCCCGCCCCAAAATGCTCAATGCCCGCTTCGGAGAGCAACTGCATGCACTGCTGCAGACCGCGGGTGCCAAAGTCCTTGCTGTGGTTGTTGGCCAGAGAAACCGCATCTATACCGTACTTGCGGAGGATACGCGGGGCATGCGCTACATCCGCCTTGTGCAGGTAGTCCTTCTTGCCCGCCAGGGGAGATTCCTGCTCGTCGGTGATACAGGTTTCCAGATTGAGCACGCGGAAGTCTGCCCGCTTCAGGATGTTTTGCACATAGCCAAAGGCATGCTCGTAGCCATAGGCTTTGAGTATATTCGTACCCCCACGAGCTTCAATCTGGCGCTGGTATTCCTCTCCAAAGCCCGTATCGCCTGCAAACAGTAAACTCAGCTGCCGGGAAGCAGCAGGAGCCTCGGTTGGGAGAGAAGAGGTAGCAGAACAGGCAAACAGCAGAAGGGCAAGCACTCCGTTAAACAACCTTTGCATGCTGAAAGGTACGAATTATCTTCAATCCTGCCCCCGCCAATTGCAAATTGGCGGGGGGGAATAATGTGCGCAATGACAGGAGCTTATGATGCCTGTTCAATGGGATTATCGTCGAATGAGTACCTTGACATAATCCGTAGCCTCCTCTCCATGCATGCGGATGAAATAAAGCCCCTCCTGCAGCCCACTCAGGTCCAGGCGCACTTCGCTCTGCCCGCTTACCTGCCGGCGCAGCATCACTTGCCCCAGGTGGTTGAACAATACAATTTCGGGGTAGCCTATCTGGTCCACAAACAGCCGCAGCCGACCCCGGCTGGGGTTGGGATATACCTGCAGGCTGGATGCACCCGCCTGCCGAAAGGCAGAGTCCGTGGCACAGTTTGCGTCGGGTTCGTCGTAGAGTGCCCACTCTGTCCAGGAGCACCCCTCCTGCAGGCGGATGAACACCTCCACGCCC
>RFHT01000465.1 GCA_003696835.1 Bacteroidota bacterium | reverse complement strand
GGACAGCTACAAACCCGATCTGCTACTGGCCGAGTATGAGCTGGATGACATGGACAGCGTACAACTCAAGCAAATTGTAAGTGAAAAATTTGATCTTCCCATAGTACTCATGAGCTATGCTGCCAAAAGAAAATCCATCAGGGAGCAAGATCCCCATATTCCCATTATCCACAAACCCCTGCGGATGGAGCAACTGCACGAAACCATCTGCATGCAGTTGGGGCTGATTGAATCTGAGGGGGGGGCATCTGGTACCCGCCATCAACAGCAGTTGCTGGCCCAGGAATTTCCCTTGCGCATTCTCGTGGTCGAGGACAACCCCATCAACCAGAAACTGGCCATGCGTATGCTCAACAAGATGGGGTATGAGCCCGAAATTGCCGAAAACGGGCAGGAAGCCGTCGCCAAAGTGCAGGAGACTGCCTATGACCTCATTTTTATGGATGTACAAATGCCCGTAATGGACGGACTGGAAGCTACCCGCATTATTCTTCAAAGCCACCAGCATAGCCGCCCGCCCCTGATCATTGCCATGACGGCCAATGCCATGCAGGGCGACAGCGATGTGTGTTTTGAGGCGGGTATGAAAGATTACCTCAGCAAGCCTTTCCGCATGAGTGAACTCAGGGACCTACTGATCAAATACGGCAAAAAACTATGCGCCCATGAAGCCTGAAAGTATTCGGGAATTATTGTTTATTTTGGGCTTTCAACCTCCTAACCCGCTTGGTGTTGAAAGCAGTTCCTCAAGACGAGTCGATTCTAAAGGTAAAAAACCTCAGCATTTGCTTTGGCAGCACCCAGGTGCTGCAGGAGTTGAATTTTGACCTCAAAAAAAGGCAAACCCTGGCGCTGGTAGGGGAAAGCGGCAGCGGCAAAACCCTCTCTTCCAGAGCGCTGCTGCGCTTGCTGCCATCTGCTGCAACCATCAGCGGAGGTGAGGTGTGGTTTCACTCTGCCCGTTTTGGGGAGCTCGATCTGCTCAAGGCGCCTGAGGTCCAGCTCCGGCAGATCAGGGGCGGTGAAATAGGCATGGTGTTTCAGGAGCCCGGCAGCGCACTCAATCCCGTTTTTCGCTGCGGAGAGCAGTTGATGGAAACCATCAGGGTACACCAGGCCATGTCGCGCCGGCAGGCCAGGGAAAAAAGTTTGCAGCTGCTGGAAACCTGCCGCCTGAAAGCGCCCAAACGCATATTCATGGCCTATCCACATCAGCTCTCCGGCGGGCAAAAACAGCGGGTCATGATTGCCCTGGCCCTGGCCATTTCCCCTTCTATGATCATTGCTGATGAGCCCACCACTTCCCTGGACCTCAAAGTAGCCGCTCATATTGTGGCATTGCTACGAGAACTCCAGCAGCAGATGGGTCTATCCATGCTGTTTATCACCCACGATCTGGGGCTGGTCAAAAAGCTTGCCGACGAGGTGGTGGTGCTACGGGCAGGCAAAGTGGTAGAAAAGGGCAGCTGCATGCAGGTATGCGGGCAGCCCAGGCAAGCCTACACCCGGGCATTGCTGGCATGCCGCCCTCCCCTCTTTGAGCGTCCTCATCGCTTGCTCACCTTATCTGCTTTGGCAGATCAGGAGGCCTCTCAGGTCTCTGCTGCACAAGCGCAAAGCGGGCTAAAAAAAGCAACAACTCCAGCAGCAGCTGGCAAAAAGTTGTGGGAAGTTCATGGGCTGGAAGTGCGTTTCAGGCAAAAAAGCGGCTTGTTTCCTGGCAGGAAAAAATACGTACAGGCGGTCAAAAACGTGAGTTTTGACGTTTATGAAGGAAGCTGCCTGGGCCTGATAGGAGAGTCGGGTAGTGGAAAAACATCTCTGGCCAGGTGCATGCTGGGGCTTATTCCGGCCAGTGCAGGAGAGATATGGTACAAGACACACCGCCTGTGGCAAATCGACAGTGCCCGCCAAAAGGCTATCAGGCAGGAAATACAAATCATCTTTCAGGACCCCTTTCTTTCGCTCAACCCCCGCATGCCCGTAGGCAAGGCCATAGAGGAGCCCATGCGCATACATGGATTGGTAAAGGGCAGGGAAGGCCGCAGGCGTGCTTCCCTGAGCTTGCTCAGGCAGGTGGGACTAGCCGAAAGTTACTACCACCGCTATCCGCAGGCATTTTCTGGCGGTGAGCGCCAACGAATTTGTATTGCCAGGGCCCTGGCCCTGCGGCCGCGCTTTCTCGTCTGCGACGAGTGCGTTTCTTCCCTAGACGTCTCTACCCAGGCCCAGATACTCAATCTGCTCAAGGACCTGCAGCAGCAGTTGGGGCTCACCTATCTCTTTATCTCGCACGACCTGCGGGTAGTCAGCTTTATGAGCGACAGCATCATGGTGATGAAAGAAGGAGAGATCATTGAAAGGGGGCAAAGGGAGCAGATTCTTCATCACCCCCAACACCCATATACCCGCGAACTGATAGAGGCAGCACAATAAGCATTTTTCCACTAGTTAATATATTCGAATCTTTGTTATTTTGCAGGCGCGTAGCCCGGTTTACTTTGCTCCAAACCTCAACTGTTCATAGTTATGTTCAAATACTTTCTGCTTTTGCTTTTTACCGCCTTGTTGCTGGCCGACTATCCGCTGTATGCCCAGGAGGGGCCGCTTCCTCGCATTCTCAGCATGGAAGAACGGGCTTCTCTGCGCGACCAATGGCTGGAAGAGCGCCTTGAAGACGTACTGCCTGCCCTAATGCGCAGGGAGCAAATTGATATGTGGGTGCTCATTGCCCGCGAGTACAATGAGGACCCCGTGCTCAAAACCATGCTACCAGCCACCTGGCTTTCGGCCAGGAGGCGCACCATACTGCTCATCTATGATCCGGGGGCGGGCAAGAAACTGGAAACCCTGGCTATCGCCCGCTACGACGTGGGCCGACAGTTCAAAAAAGCCTGGGACAAGGAGAAAGAACCCGACCAGTGGAAACGCCTCGCAGCCATCATTGAATCGAAAAATCCCCGAAAAATTGCCATCAACTATTCCCAGCATTTTGCCCTGGCCGATGGCATTACGGCCAGCGAGTATGAAAGATTTTTAGCAGCTTTGCCCGAAAAACTTCATTCCAGGGTGGTCCCGGGTGAAAAGCTCAGCATTGGCTGGCTGGAAACCCGCACAGCTGCTGAGATGGTGGTTTACCGGCAGGTATGCCGCATTGCCCACCACATCATTGCTGAGGGGTTTTCGGAGCAAGCCATTCAGCCAGGCGTAACCCGCACCGACGAGCTGGAATGGTGGTACCGCGAGCGCATACGGCAGCTCAAACTCACAGCCTGGTTTCATCCCAGTGTGTCCATACAGCGGGCAGATCCTGCCTCTGCTGAGGAGCAGCGCAGCTTTTCCTCCCGCCCCGAGGCGGCCGTTATTCAGCCAGGTGACCTGCTGCACGTGGACTTTGGCATCAGCTACCTGGGCCTGCACACCGATACGCAGCAACATGCTTATGTACTCAGGCAGGGCGAAAGTGAGCCCCCTGCCTACCTTACTGAAGCCCTGCACACAGGCAACCGCCTGCAAGACCTCCTCACCGGGGCATTTCATACTGGCCGTACCGGCAACGAAATCCTGGCCATGGCCCGAAAGCAGGCCCTGGAAGCAGGCATTACGCCCGCTATTTACACCCACCCCATCGGCTATCACGGCCACGGGGCAGGTCCTACCATTGGCCTGTGGGACCAACAGGAGGGCGTAGCGGTAAGAGGCGACTACCCCCTCTACCCCAACACTGCCTATTCCATAGAGTTGAATGCCAGTGTGGAAATTCCACAATGGAACAAATCTATTCGAATAATGTTGGAAGAGGATGCGTTTTTTAACGGAGAAACCGTTTGGTATATAGACGGACGGCAAACCCGCCTGCTCACCGTACCACGGGTATCCGACCAAACAGACAAGCCCTGAGAATGTTAGTTTTTTGGTCTTAGCGTGTTGTTTCGAATGGGTGAAAAGTGTAGAATTCGGCCATTATCAATGTTCTTCATGGGATTTTCATTTGAGCTTTCATACATTAACATGCACATTAAAGTCAGTAGCAAATCAGACAATTTTTCCATACATCTACCGCTCAGTCAGTTATTGAAACAGAAAAACCACATGAAGAATATCTTATTGATTGAGGATAACCTGGGTGATATACGGCTGACCCAGGAGGCATTTAAAGAGGCGAAGGTTGAACACAAGTTGTTTATTGTAAAAGACGGCGAAGAAGCATTGGAATTTTTGCGCCAACAAGGCCAGCACCAGGACAAACCCGTGCCAGACCTGGTTTTTCTCGACTTAAACCTGCCCAGAAAGGACGGCAGGGAGGTTTTGAAAGACATCAAAGAGGACAAACACCTC
>RFHT01000464.1 GCA_003696835.1 Bacteroidota bacterium | reverse complement strand
GATTACGGCATTATCCGTTATTAACGGTTAATAACGGCTTTTCTCTCCCAGATGCCGCGCGAAATGGGGGAAGGCAGGGCGCCTGGGGGGAAGAGAAATGGGCAAAAATTCGACTTTTTACTTAAAACTATCCCAACTTTTTTCTGGGGGAGTGCTGATTATGAGTGAATTAGGGCATTATCCGTTATTAACGGTTAATAACGGCTTTTGCCGACTGGACATATCCCGGTCCTGCATGACATACTGGTAGGGGAGGAGAGCTGTGGAAGCAGCATGAAAATCGACCATTTTGATAAAAAATTGGCCAACTTTTTCCTGGGGAGGTGCTGATAGTGAGTAGATTACAGCATTATCCGTTATTAACGGTTAATAACGGCTTTTTACAGCTCCCAACAATTTCCCCCAACTCCTCCCAGATAGCGCCAGACGAGGCAAAAATGGCCCAAAATCCGGCTGTTTGCCCAAAATTATCCCAACTTTTTTCTGAGAGAGTGCTGATAATGAGTGAATTACGGCATTATCCGTTATTAACGGTTAATAACGGCTTTGATCCCTCAAAAAATAAATGGAGAAATTTATTTTTTGAGGGTTCCCTGGCGCCCGCCCGCTGCAGGCGAAAGAGAAGTAGCCAGCTGGTCGAGCTGAGATGAGTAGGTCTCCAGCAGCTCTGCCAGAATGGCGATTTGTTTTTCAGCTTGCTGCCAGTGGCCCGCTTCCAGTGCTTCGCGGGGGCCTGGCAGGGTTTTTACGCCATAACCCGTGTAGAATCCCGGCGCATAAATGTGGTGTTTGTACCAGGGCCTTCCGGGTAAGCCCTCCTCTCTTGTAAGCAGCTGCTCCATTTGCTGCAATTGCTGGTTGAGCCGGAGTCGAAGCTCCTCCGGAAGGCTTTGTGCAGCATCCAGCTGTTGGTGAAAAGCTGCGGCACTGCGCCGCAGGCGTACCACGGCATTGTCCAGGGGAGCAAAGTTGATATAGGGAACCTCCTCTTTGGGTTTGGGAGGCTGCAGCTTGAGTTTGGGGTCGGTGGCCAGGGCGTAAACGCCTTTTTCGAGCAAGTGGTTGTGACGTTCGGCTTCCTCCCGTAACTGCCTGGACAGGGTTTCTATTTCCTGGGTGTATTGGGCGATGGTTTGGGAGAAATCCTGAAAGTTATGGGGCAAAATTTCGGCATTGGCCAGGCGGAGTACACAGCTGCCGGCAGTTTGGGCCAATGCAATTCCATACTGAAAACCGGGGTCCTTAAATCGGGTAAAGTGGTGGTAGGAATCGTAAATAGAATGATATTCGCCTCCGGCATTTTCTCCCCCAAAGCCCAGGTTGAGGGCCGCGATGCCCAGGTGCTGAATGAAAGGGGTGTAATCTGAGCCAGAGCCCAGTGCATAAAGGGGCAAATCTTTTTCCTCTGCGGCCAGTTTTCGTTCCTGTGCATTACCGGTGAGCATCATACGGGCGCGGGCCCTTTCGGCCACCGAAACGCCGGTTTGGGGGTCGGGTACGTCGCGAATCACTTCATTGAAGAAACGTTGCAGGCTATGGCTGCCACCTGCCCGGATAAACCCACGCCCATTGCCATCGGTATTGATGTAAACCACTGCTTTTTCTTTGAGTTCAGCCGCGTGGTCTTCGGCCCATTCGGTGGAGCCCAGCAGGCCGGGCTCTTCGGCATCCCAGGCACAATACACCACCGTTCTGCGGGGGGGCAAGCCCATTTTGGCCAGTTCTCCTATGGCTCTGGCCTCCTCCATGAGCGCAACCATGCCACTGATGGGGTCGGCGGCTCCGTTTACCCAGGCATCGTGGTGGTTTCCCCGTATGATCCACTGATCGGGCCAGGTGCTGCCCGGCAGGGTGGCAATCACATTATAAGCAGGGGTAAGCTTCCAGTCAAAAGCCAGTTTGAGGTGTGCCTTTGCCGGGCCAGGCCCAAGGTGGTAGGTGATGGGCAAAGCCCCCCGCCAGTCGGCAGGGGCCACCGGTCCCTGCAGGGCCTGCAACATGGGCAGGGCGTCGTGGTAAGAAATGGGTAAAACGGGGATTTTTGCAATCGTAGGAGCCGCTTCCCGCTCAAGGCGATCTGCTGTGGCGGTGGCTCCATAAGCCGGGGTGAGGGGGTCGCCGGGATACAGGGGCATGTCCAGTACGGATCCGCGCTGCACACCATATTCATTCTTGAAGGGCCCTTTGGGATACACCTCTCCCCTGGCATAGCCATCATCGGCCGGGTCGGAGTAGATAATGCAGCCAATGGCGCCATGCTCGGCAGCCACTTTGGGCTTGATGCCCCGCCAGGAACGGCCGTATTTCACGATCACGATTTTTCCTTTTACGTCTATGCCTCTTCGCTGCAACTGCTCATAGTCATCAGGCAGGCCATAGTTGACATATACCAGTTCGGCCTCTGCTTCTCCATCGGCCGAAAAGGCATTATAGGGAGGGAGTTGCTCGCCGGTTAGCTGGGAAGCGGGGTCCTCTTCCAGGGGAGGCTCCTGCAACACCGGGGTAAAGCGGGTGGGTGCCACCAGCTGGAGTTCGCGTATGCGGGGAGTGGGAAACAGCACCTCGTAGCGCACGATCTGGGTTTCATAGCCCCAGCTTTCAAACAGGCGGGCCATAAAGCGGGCGTTTTGCCTGCCGTATTCCGAGCCTACATGATGGGGCCTGGCAGCCAGGTGTTTCATCCAGTCGTCCAGGTTTTGGGCACGCAGGAGCTGGTCAAACCGGGCTTCAAGCTGGTGTTGGGCAGCTGCGCCTTCTGGCGAAAATCCACTGATGGGTTGGGCCTCCAGGCTGGCCGGTGGCAGCAGCAGTACTGGTACCAAAGCACATAGTAGCAAAAAAGTTTTCATCGGTATTGAGGTTTGGATGCAAAACATGGTCAATAGAAAGGTGAAGGTAGTATGTATTAGCCTCATTTCCCGGCTACCTCCTCCAGCTCTTTGAGGCAGGCCAGCAACTGCTGGTAATACCTGCCGTAGAGGCGGTGTACATGCCACCTGGCCAGGCCCAGCATGAGCGCCAGGTACAGCAGCAGGGCGGCGGCTGCCACTCCCCACTGGGCGGGCGTAATGCCCGCCCAACTGCCACCCTGCAGCAGGGCACCCTGCTGCAGGCCCAACAGGAAAAAAGTCGTTCCCAGCAGGGGAAGCAGCACAAAAATAAGCAGGCGGTACAGGCGCATAAACAGGCGCAGGGTGCGGGTGAGGTACAGCAGGGTTTGATACAGGTTGTGCTCAGCCATGTTGAAACGGCTGATGAGCCGGTATTTCCATCCATAAAACAGCAGGCCCAGCAGCAGAAAGCCTCCTGCAAGCCCCAGCAGCGGCAACCCGGGCGCAATGCCGGCCCACACAGCCAGGCCCACCGATGCCAGCACACAGGCCAGTAGCAGACCTGCCTCCCACAGTATATTGCGCCTGATGCGCTGCCAGGAGTCCAGGCTTCGCTGCCGAATAATGCTGCGGATATCCGCCCCGCCGACCTGCTCTTCGGCCAGGGCCTTCTCCATATTCGCTTTCCAGATCTGTTTGAAGGCTTCCAGTTCCATTTTTTTCAGTTAAAATGGGGCACAATCATCTTGCGCAATTTCTTTTTGATGCGGTTGAGTTTTACGCCTACCAGGTTTTTGCTGATGCCCATGATGGCGGCAATTTCTTCGTAGCTGTGGTCTTCCAGGTACAGCATCACAATGGCTTTTTCTACCTGGGAAAGCTGCTCAATGGCGCGGTAGAGAAATTGTCTTTGTTCATCGGTTTCCAGCCGGGGCGTTTCCATGTGGGCAGGCAGCTGCAGCTCGTGCCGGGAGAGCTGGGTAGTGGGCATATTTCGCTTTTGCCTGCGCAGCCAGGTAATGGCTGTGTTGATGGCTACCTGGTACATCCAACTGCTGAGTTTGCTCTTTCCACTGAAAGAATCCCAGGCCCGCCACAGCTGGTACACCATTTCCTGAAAGAGGTCGCGCCGTTCTTCGGGCTCCCGGCAGTACATACAGGCCACTTTCAGCAGTATGCCCTGCTGGCGCGTGATTTCTTCTACAAATGATTCTTCCTTTGTGGCCATAGAAGCGGGCTGCTTGTTGGGTGTTACGGCATATTGGGGCAAAAGATTGATTTTATCTGCCTGTTTTTGCCTTATTCTTTTACTGTATCCAGGTTTTGGCCAGCATAGTAGCCGGTGTCCAGGTCTTTGTGTGCTTTGACAAAATAGGTGATCTGGCCCACGTGGTAGGAAAAATGCTCTACTACGTGCAGCAGTATGCCAAAGCCTGACTCTTCGAATCCCTGTACGCGGTAGGTGGCCAGCAGGTCGGTAGGCTGCAGGCGGGCCAGCACCGCTTCGACGTCCTGCTGCAGGCGGTCGAGCTGCTCAAGCAGCAGCTGCTGCGGAATTGGGCCGCGCTCGTCAAATTCCTGCTGGCGCCGCCGGGTGTCGGCGGCGCCTCCCAGCCCGCTGACAATCCACTGGCGGGCGTTGCCGCATAGATGCAGCAGCAGGTTGCCCACGCTGTTGCTGTGGGCATTGGGGCGGTACCAGGTTTCGGCTTCGGAAAGCAGCGAAAGGCACTTCTTTACGCGGGGAATGGACTCCTCGAAGAGGCGCCTGCGCGTTTCGGTCAGTATGCACTGGTGGAGTTGGTGAAAAGGAGTGGGTTCCATAAACATTGCAGCTTGTTTGCCAGCAGACATTCCCCCCCAAGGGCTTTTTATATATTTTGGGCAAAATATGTATGCCGGTTTTAGGTTATGGCCCAAAATTTAACAAAAAATATGTCTCCCTCCTTTTTCCAAATCGCCGGCGATGTGAAATTGCTGCTCAGATCGGTAAAAATTGCCCTGCTGGTGGGCTCCATTTACAACCTCATCAACCAGGGCGACCTGCTGGTGCAGGGCCTGTTTCACCAGATCAACTATGTGAAGATTTGCCTCACTTATATGACGCCCTTTTTTGTGGCTACCTACTCAGCCACCGTTACTACGCTCAAAATGCTGCGGAAACAGCAGGCAGCGGAATGAAGCAAGCAGCCCTGCCCGCTGGGACTCAATCTGGCGGGGGCGTTCCTTCCCCCAATTCATTAGACTATTATCTGTATCGCTTTCAAATCAGTCAGGCCCGTCCCAAAATCTAATGTCATTAATAATCTTGAATCAAAACTTCTGTAGGAATATTAAGCGCAGCGTTCAACTTTCTGATCGTGTCTAATGTCAGCTTTCTTTTTTTATTCAAAATTTCGCTTACTCTACTTTTAAAGCCAATGACTTCTGCTAAGTCTTTTTGTTTCATTCCCATTTGTTCCATTCTGAATTTAATGGCCTCGATAGGATCAGGCATGTCAATTGGAAAGTGTTCATTTTCGTATCGATCAATAAGAATCGATAAGATTTCTAACTCGTCACCTTCTTCAGTTCCTTTTTTTGCATCAAAAATTTGTTCAAGTCTATCAAGCGCGTTTTGATAATCTTTTTCAGTTCTAATAGGAGCTATTTTCATAATCAAATATTATTTGCGTCAATTTTATCGTATTCAGCGTGAGTTCCAATGAATCGAATCCAACAGATTTGAAATTCAAAGTTTATTTGTAACTATTCAGCACCCTCAGGGTGAAAAAAAATGTTGTAAGTTGCTCATTTTCAATGATTTGAATTAACCACCTCCAACTCCTCCTTGAAAAGGAGGAGAGTTCTCCGGGGCAGGCGGCGCAGCCGCCTGCGAACCTTCAACTCCCCTCCTTAGGCCCTGAG
>RFHT01000463.1 GCA_003696835.1 Bacteroidota bacterium | reverse complement strand
TTTTAACTATGCAGCCCCTAAGCTAGTAAAATGCGCTGCAGAACCGCTTTAATATTGCAGGGATTCTTGCAGGGGTAATATATGGATGCAGGTAGCAGGATTTCTTGAATCCTGGTAGTTTAGCCACAAAGTTCACGAAGGACACAAAGCCAGCTGGGGCAAAGTTTGAGATTGATTGATGAGCCCCATAGAACACTCAGTGGACAAAGGGGTGGTTTATGGCCTCTTTGTCTGCCCTTCGTCCACTCTTTTGGTGCGCCATGCGATAACGAGTTCTACCACGCGGTTATAGCTTTGTACGCCTTCTTGAATGCCCTGCGATTTGAGGTAATTGTCATAAATTTTGTCGAATAATTCGGGGAAAAAGGGAGGATAACGGGCATTGTTTTCGCGTATGCTGCGGATGTCGTTGCGGATGGCCTGGGGCAGTTGGCCCTGCAGGTCTTCATAGGCAGGGGGGCTGAAAGCCCGCAGTTGGCTGGCCAGGTAGAGCCAGTAGTAGAGTTTGCCGCTGTATTGGATAAAGGGGTCTTTGGCATTTCGCGTAGCGAGGTAGGCCCAGAAGTTGGCGGTGCCTTCGTCGCCAAAGCCGTAGCCGTGGGAAAGCTCATGGGTCATGGTAAATGGTTTGGAAATGGGGTGCAGCCCGCCGTCTATATGGCCTTCCAGCACAAAGGGAATGTAAATTCCCGTAGCTCCCAAGCGCATGAGCCAGCCTTTGGGGTAGAGCTGCCGCCCGCGCACCCGGCCTGGGGCGGGATAGCCCGTTTGCTGGAGTACCGCCAGCAGGTGTTGGCGCAGGCTGCACTCCATGTTTGGGGGCAGAAAATGTTCATCCAGAGCAGCATCACCGGCGCCGGGAATTTGTTTGCGCGCTTCTACTACTTCCCGGGTGGCGAGCTGTATTTCGGCCTGCAGGCGGCTCAGGTCCAGCTTACCCAGTTCCAGCTCCATTTGGTGCTCCACCGGCACGCGGTAATAGTTGTATCCCCACAACACAAAAAAGGCCACCATCAAAATAGCCATTACCGCCAGGGTGGTGAGCAAAAAACTCCCTATGCGGTTGGGCAGGGGGCGCTCCCGCCGGCGGGGCCTGCGGATGTACTTCCACAGTCGCCATCCTCCCCAGGCCAGCAGCCCGGCAAGCACAGGGTACAACATGGGAAAGGGCAGAAAACCCAGGCTGTAATCATATACATAGCGAAACAAGGTAAACACGCCCCGGGTGTAAACGATCTCTGTAAAGGTGGGATTGAGGCTGAGGATGTAACGTACAATCAGGGCCAGCACGGCCAGCCCGATCCAGGTGAAGCGCCAGTCAATACGGGGAAACTTCTTCATGGAGTAAGTAGCTTTTGTGCCGAATACTCAAAGCAATTAAAATATCCTTACCTCCTTTACGACAGGCGCCTGCATACGTTGGTTGACCAGCTCCCGTATTTTTCCCCGCGCCAGGGAAAGTTCATTCACCCATACAGGCGAGCTCATTTTGATGTACAGCACTCCATCATTAAACCACAATTTTTCAGTATTTCCGGCAATGGGCTTACCCATCAATTGCTCCCATTGAGCAATAACTTCCTGCACTTTGGTTTTTTCCTTGAGGCCATGTCGTTCCAGAAATTGCTGGATGGCATCGCCCAGGCTGAGGTAAGGTCGGGATTTCATCATATATGGTGCTATTGGGCCAAGATACAAAAAAGCCCCTGATTCTAAAAAGCAGTTGAGCCATTCACATACAGCCAGGCAGGCCCCAAATTTAAGTATCCGCCTCTATATTAGGCTGAAAGTACAACTGCCGGTGGGTGAGATCAAAGGCGCAGAGCTGCCCCAGGTTCGGACGAAAAAAGGCGAAACAGCCATTATCGATATCGATAAAGCGGCGGGCGTCCAGCTTTTTGTGCATCTGTCTGATATCCTGCCAGGGCACAGGCGTGTGGCCATGTACAATATAGCGGTTCTGCAGCCAGTCATAATCAATTTCGTCATACCACCAGCGTATCCACAGCATGTCTTCGCAGGGTTCCAGGGGGTTGGGGCTGGAAAAATTCAGGCCAGCATGCACCAGAATGTACTCATCCACCTCCAGTACATAATCCAGGGATTGGGCAAAGTCAAGGTAAGCCCGGGGAATTTGCTCCACGTAGTCAGCCCCGAAACTTTCTAAGGTGGCCCGCCCCCCATTGGCGAGCCAGAGTTCCAGGGGGTTTCCTCCCTGTATGGCTTCGAGCATCATGGCTTCGTGGTTGCCCCTGAGGCAGTGCACCTGATAGTTTTGCTCCTTTAATTCCCAAATAAAATCAATCACCCCTTTCACATCCGGCCCCCGGTCCACGTAATCGCCCAGCAGGTAGAGCTGGTCTTCCTGCCGCAGCCTCACGCCCTCTTTGAGCAGGATTTTAAAGGTTTTGGCACATCCGTGAATGTCTGAAATAGCAATTTTGCGCATGCTCTGCTCTGCTCATGATTGTTCAAACAAAATATCTGCTGCTACGAGGTCTTCCAACTGGCGAATAAACACATCCAGCGAAAAGAGCGCGATGTAGGCATCTTCGTCCAGGTCTTGGTCTTTTACCTTACGCATATTGCCTTCTTCGGCCAGCAAGGTTTCCCGCTTTATATGTATGGGCAGCTCCTGCTGCAAAAAGGGCAGTATGCCCTGGCCGGCATATTGGGTGGCCAGTACCTTTCGCAGGGCCTCCCAGTGATGAAGGTCCACGTTCATCACCTCTGCTTTCTGGCCGGCTTTGGGGCCTTCTGTAAAATATAGCTGAAAGGACACATTATTTGGCATAGGTGCAAATTTGGCTACAAAACTACCGAAAAAAAAACCTCCGCCAAACCCCGTAGGGCAGGCGAAGGAAACAGCTACTAACAATACGAAATTTTAAAGAAAAAATCGCTCTATAAAAATGGTGGTTAAAGTTTCAGTCAAAAACGAATCCGTACGCCACAGCCTCATGGTTGCCCGGCTTTCAGGCTTTGGGCATAATGGCGGTTCACATAAAAGTGAAAGTCGTCATGGGTATCGCGCACGATGAGCAGCTCGCAGCGCTGGCCTATTTTGAAATGGCCGTGGTTGGTAATGTATTTTTGCACCGAGGAGACGATGTTGCCCTGGATGGACTGGGTGCCGGAGCCACCGCGTGTCAGCTGTCCGGTTTCGTCCTTTTTGAGCCATGCCCTGATGTTGAAACCAGGTGCCAGTCGCAGTTGGGCGTAGTTTTGCTCGGGCACTTCTTTTTGGGAGTAGTCAAATGCCAGCATTTCATCCAAACCCAGCAGGTAGGGATTGCCGTGCATGCGCACAAGGGTAAAGTCGTGATCGCAAACGCCTGCGATTAAAATTCTGCCATCTTTCTGCAGCGCCATCTGGCTGGTATAGTCGCTGCTCAGCCCACCGGTTTTTTTCAGCTTCTGTATGCCTTTTGTGCCAAAAGAGCGGTCGGGAATGCCCCTGTGGTTGAGGCGCAGTGCCGTAAACTGGTAGTTGGAAGTACCTGCCAGCAGGATGTTTCCATCGGGTTGCAGGGCAATGTCGCTAAGGTAGTCTATGCCTCCGCCATCTATGCTGCATATCCCGTTTTTGCCAAAGTCGGGGTCGGTGGAGCCATCCTGATGCAGACGCATGAGGATGAAGTCAAAGCCGCCACTCCCCCCCATTTTGGCATGGCCTCCCAGCAAAATTTTGTTGGAGGGCAAGAGGGCCAGGGCAGTGGCATAGTCGTTTTCGGTGCCAATGTGTATGCGCTGAATACCCGCTGTACCAAAGGTGTGATCCTCGCGCCCGTCGGGGTGCAGGCGCAGCAGCACGAAGTCGTGAAACTCTCCCACCTTGGCATAGCCTGCAACCAGGAGGCGGCCGTCCCGTTGTTCCAGCAGGTCGGTGCAGCGCACATATTTGCCGGCCTCTACCATCAGGCGCCCCTGCTGACCAAAGTGTGAATCGGGCCTGCCGTTGGGCTTGAGGCAGGCAAAAGCAAACTTGCGCTGTATCCAGGAGGTTTCGTACACATCACCTGCCAGCACAATCTCTCCGTTGCTGAGCACATGTACCTTTGCCAGCTGAGCAGTGCCTTTAAAGCTTACTGCAGCCAGGCCATTGATGCCAAACTCCTCGTCCAGGCTGCCATCGGGCAGTAGGCGGCACACGGCCATGTCGCGAAATTTGCCCCGCTGGCGGTAACCCGCCACCAGGATCTTGCCATCGGGCTGAAGGGCCAGGCTGCTGGCCTGGCCCGATATGTCGATGTGCACCAGCCCATTCACCCCAAAGGTGGTGTCTGTACGGCCTTCGGCCGTAAGGCGGTACACCCTAAAGCCTGCTTCGGGCTGGGCCTGCACATAGCCGCTCAGCAAAATCTTTCCATCGGGCTGCAACAGCATGCTTTGCTGGCTCCCGTTACTTTTATCCACCTCAAAATTGATGACGGTCTTTCCCTTATGGCCAAAAGACTCGTCGGGTTGTCCAACGGTTTGTGCCTTTGCAAAGGGCAACCGGAGCACAAGGAAGAGCGTGAGAATCTGTAAAAAGACTATTCGTTTCACCTTGATGGTTGTCTTGATAAGCTGTGTGATGTATGAGTATCCAAATTGTTATCCCCAAACAAATTAATTCAGGCATTATCTATAGAAATATTTTTGGATATTTTATGCTGAATTAATTATTTTGATTTGATGGTACAATTTATAGAAAAATCTTACATGTATTATTTATCCTTCGCGAACGGTTACTTTTATTGCCTGAATGGAGCGAGTAGTTTGCACACTGCCCATCAGAGGTAAAAAATTCCACCTGACCCGGCCTATGCCCTGTATAAACGGCATCCAATTTGCAAGGCATTTGAATGAACGGTTGGCAATAGTCAACATTTTCCTACATGTATTTTTTTACAAAAATGTATCATTATGGCCCGCTGTTTTACAGTGGCAGGCTTGCCTGTAAGCGGCATATTTTTGTTAGTTTGTAAAAAAAGTATCTATTCAGCATATACCTGCTGCAAAAAAGGGGGAATACCCCAATAGTGCCTTCATGGACCATGCATACATGAAACTTTGTTTTTGTCAACCA
>RFHT01000462.1 GCA_003696835.1 Bacteroidota bacterium | reverse complement strand
TTCATAGATGGAAAATGGGTAGATGCTACGGGCAAAGGCACCGACAGCATTGTGAACCCCACGGATGAATCCATAGTAGGGACCGTACAGCAGGCCACGCCTGCCGATGCACACAGGGCGCTGGAAGCGGCCCGCCGCGCCCAGGTATCCTGGCGCAGGCTGCCCGCCCGCCGGCGGGCCGACATGCTGCGGGCATTTGTACGCGAAATTCAGCAAAATCGGGAAGAACTGGCCGAACTCATTACCCGGGAGCAGGGCAAACTGCTGAAAGTAGCCCGCTTTGAAGTGGACGTCACCTGCTCCTTTATCGAATATGCCTGCGAATGGGCGCGCCGTATAGAAGGTGATATCCTGCCTTCGGACAACCCCAACGAGCAAATCTGGATACACAAAGTGCCACGGGGGGTGGTGGTGGCCATTACCGCCTGGAACTTCCCCCTTGCCCTGGCCGGGCGCAAGCTGGGGCCGGCTCTCATTACGGGCAATACCGTGGTGCTCAAACCCACGCCCGATGCCCCCCTGGCCACCCTGGAGTTGTGCAGGCTGGCCAGCCGGGCGGGCATTCCGCCCGGGGTGATCAATATGCTCACCGGTGGGGTAGAGGTGGGCAAAGCCCTGGTAGAAAGCCCCCTCACCAACATGGTCAGCATGACGGGCAGCACGCCCACCGGCCAGGCCATTGCCCGCTCGGCCGCCCAAAACCTCACCCATGTACAGCTCGAACTGGGTGGAAAGGCCCCCTGCATCGTCTTCGAAGATGCCGACCTGGACCTGGCCGTACAGGGGGCTTTGCACTCCCGCTTCGACAACTGCGGGCAGGTGTGCACCTGCAACGAGCGCATGTATGTACACGAGGCCGTCTATGAGGCCTTTATGGAAAAGTTTTTGCCCGCTGTGCGCAAGCTCAAAGTGGGCGACCCCATGGACCCCACTACCGACATCGGCCCCAAAACCAACCGGGCCGGCGTGGAACTGCTGGAAGAGCTGGTGGCAGAAACAGTGAAGGAAGGGGCGGAACTGGTAATGGGCGGCAAACGCCCCCAGGGCAAGCAGTTTGAAAAAGGCTTTTGGTTCGAACCCACTGTGCTCACCGGCGTCAGGCAGCACATGCGCATTGTGCACGAAGAAATTTTTGGGCCCGTATTGCCCGTCATTAAGTTTCGCTCCTTTGAGGAAGTAATGGGCTACGCCAACGACTGCCGTTACGGCCTGGCGGCCATCGTCTTTACCGAAGACATGAACAAGGTCATGCGCCTGAGCGATGAGCTGGAGTTTGGCGAGATCTACGTCAACCGCGGGCATGGAGAGCAGCACCAGGGCTTCCATAACGGACTGAAACTGAGCGGAACCGGAGGGGAAGACGGCAAATACGGACTGGAGCAATACCTGGAGAAAAAAACGACCTATCTCCGCTTCAAAGGTCCTGCTGTACCTGCTGAGTAGGGGCCGTGAAGCGGATAGCCTCAATTCCATCTCAAATGCCAGGCATCAGCTTACATATCAAGAGATTTCTGCAGGCTTACCACCTATTTGACGGTTTGGCGGCCTGCTGCTTGTGCCTGTGGGTACTGGCAGCGGCTGCCTGCAAGGGGCCTGTTTTGCCGGAGGAACTGGCCCGCGAATACGAGCGCCTGCCTGAACACCCCGATTTCAACCTGCACATCAAACCGATTTTGTCTGATAAGTGCTTTGCCTGCCACGGGCCCGACGCAGGCAAGCGCGAAGCCGGCCTGCGGCTGGATGTGCCGGAGATAGCATACAGCGAGCTGCCTGAATCGCCGGGAAAAAGAGCCATTGTGCCGGGAAACCTGAAGGAGTCCGAAGTATTCCGCCGCATTTTGTCAACAGATCCCGACGAAAAAATGCCCCCTCCTTCTTTCAAAGTGGAGCTGAGTGAGCGCGAAAAGGCCCTGCTCCTCAAATGGATCGAACAGGGAGCCATTTACCAACCCCATTGGGCATTTATTCCCCCCCAAAAAACGCCCCCTCCGACTCTTGACCTTCCGCAGCGGGTTCAAAACCCCATAGATGCTTTTGTGTTGAAACAATTGGAAGCAGTGGGGCTGCAGCCTTCACCGGAAGCTGACAAAGAGCTGCTGCTGAGAAGGCTGAGCTTTGACCTCACCGGCTTGCCGCCCGCGCCAGAGGAGGTGGATGCCTTTCTGGCCGACAGCTCGGCCAGGGCCTACGAACAGCAGGTGGACCGCCTGCTGGCTTCGGTTCATTTTGGCGAACGCCTGGCTGCCGACTGGATGGACGTGGCCCGTTTTTCCGATACCTATGGCTACCAGGTGGACCGCTACCGGGACATGAGTCCCTGGCGCGACTGGGTGATAAAGGCTTTCAACCACAACATGCCCTACGACCAGTTTCTGGCCTGGCAGCTGGCCGGCGACCTCATCCCCGGTGCCGGCAGGGAACAAATACTGGCAACGGGCTTCAACCGCCTGCATCCCCAGAACATGGAGGATGGCATCATTGATGAAGAGTTCAGGGTGGAAAATGTGGCCGACCGCGTGGCGGTTTTGGGCGACGGGCTGCTGGGCCTCACACTCAGTTGTGCCCGCTGCCACGACCACAAATTCGACCCCATTAGCCAGAAAGAATATTACCAGCTGTTTAGTTTTTTTAACAACATCAATGAAACGGGCCAGATTTCCTGGGACAAAGCCACGCCGGTGCCCACCCTTGAGCTGCCAACTGAGCAGCAGCAGCGAACCCTGGCTGATCTGAAGGAGCGGGAGGCGGCTCAAACAGCGCAGCTTCAAACCATCTCGCGTGAAGAAGAAGCTGCCATTAAAGCATGGATAGAAGCCGGTGCTTACCGGCAGTTGGGACATGCCTTGCCTCAGCGCGGGTTGCTGGCTCATTATCCCCTGGAGGGGCAGTTGGTCAATGTGGTGAACAGGCAGCAGCAGCCCAGTATGAAGCGGGAGTTTTCTCCCAAAGAGTTTCCCGTTTTTACCTCCGGCTACCAGGGCAGGGGCCTGCTGCTCGACGGAGATGCCTGGCTGGACTGCAAGGAGGTGGGCATTTTCAGGCGAACAGATGCATTCAGTATTGGGCTTTGGGTAAACCTGCCCCCTGAGCTGAAAGAAGGCGTCATTTTTCACAAAAACAAAGGCACTACCCTGCACGCCTACCGGGGCTACCAATTGTCGCTCAAAGACGGGCGGCTGGAATGGATAATGGCCCGCACCTGGCCCGAAAATGCCATCATTGAGCACAGCCTGGAAGCCCTGCCACACGATGAATGGCTACACCTGATGGTGACCTACGATGGCTCCAGCACCGCAGCAGGAACCCGTTTGTACCTCAATGGGAAGGAACTCAGCACCGGAGTGGTAAAGGACAACCTGAGCCGCGATATTGTGTTCAACTACCTGCGGGACATCATTTACCCCGAACCCATCGAACCCAATCTGAAAATAGGTGCCCGCTGGAGGGGAACGGGCATCAAAGGAGCAAAAGTGGACGAAATACGGGTATATGGACGCCCACTTACTGCCCTGGAAGTAGCCCGGATTGCCCGTAAGCAGACAGCAGAGGGGCTGCAAAAACCGCCGGACGCCCTTACAACTGCCCAAAAAGCGCAGCTAAGCGAGTACTACCTGGCCAACCTGTCTCCTGCTTACCGCCAGGCTCTGCAGGCCCTGAAGGCCAGCCGCACGGCCCTGGCCGACAGCATGGAGCAGGTGCAGGAAGTGATGGTGATGAAAGAAATGGAAATACCCCGCAAAACCTTTGTGCTGAAAAGAGGGGTGTACGACCAGTATGGGGAAGCGGTATTTCCCAATACCCCCCAACACATCATGCCCATGCCCGAAGGCCTGCCCAAAAACCGTTTGGGACTGGCAAAATGGATGCTGGATCCCCGCCATCCACTTACAGCTCGCGTAGCAGTAAACCGCTACTGGCAGATGTTGTTTGGCAGGGGGCTGGTCAACACTCCGCAGGACTTTGGTAACCAGGGCAGCCTGCCCAGCCATGCTGCATTGCTCGACTGGCTGGCCGTGCAGTTTGTGGAGAGCGGCTGGGACCTCAAAGCCCTGCTGAAAATGATGGTCATGTCGGCCACCTACCGCCAAAGCAGCATGGCCGGGACCGAATTGCTCGAAAAAGACAAGGAAAATGTATGGCTGGCCCGAGGCCCGGCCATGCGCCTGAGCAGTGAGATGATTCGCGACAATGCCCTGGCAGCAAGCGGTCTGCTCAATCGGCAGGTGGGGGGGAAAAGTGTGTATCCCTACCAGCCCGAAGGGCTTTGGGCCATGAATTTCGACCCATACCCCCAGGATACAGGCGAAAAACTATACCGCAGGAGCCTTTATACGATGTGGCGGCGTACCAATCCCAACCCCACCCTGGCCACCTTTGACCAGCCCGACCGCAATACCTGTACCGTAAAACGCCAGCAAACCCAGACGCCCCTGCAGGCATTGGTGCTGCTAAACGACCCCACTTTTGTGGAAGCGGCCAGGGTAATGGGAGAAAAAATGCTGCGCATGGCCGATAGTCGGCAGGCAGTAATTTGGGCATACCGCCAATTAAGTAGTAAATTACCCACAGAAACCGAAATAGCGGCCATGCT
>RFHT01000461.1 GCA_003696835.1 Bacteroidota bacterium | reverse complement strand
CCATGCCGATGCCATTCTGGCCATGAACTCCAGTATAGGGCACATTTTCCCCCAATGGCAACACAAGATGCATCTGCTCCCCTCTGTGGGCATGGAGGCAGTTGCACAGCCATTGCCTCAACAGCAGCAGCACTTCATAGTGCTTTCGGCGGGGCGCTTTGTTCCCCTGAAGGGCTTTGACCTGGGAATACGGGCATTTTCGACCTTTTACCACCGCCTTTCGGAGCGTGAGCGGGCCCGCTGCTGCTACGTGCTGGTGGGCCGCGGGCCCGAGCGGGCCCGCCTGCAGGCGCTGGCGGCTTCCCTGGGCCTGGAACAGGCCGTGCGTTTTATTCCCTGGATGGAGCGGAGCGAGCTCAGCGCCCTGTATGCCCGGGCGCAGGTATTTTTATTTCCATCGCACGAGGGGGCGGGCATGGTGGTAGCCGAAGCTTTGGCCCACGGCCTGCCGGTGTTGTGCCTGGACAATTACGGGCCGGGAGAGTTTGTGACGGATGAATGCGGGCTAAAGGTGGCCTGCATCAGCCCGCAAGTGTGCGCTGCCGCCCTGGGCATGCAGTTGGAAAAGCTGTACCGTCAGCCGGCCCTGCGCCAGCAGCTGGCGCAGGGGGCGCGTCGCCGCTTTGAAACGCATTTTGATTGGCAGCAAAAGGGAAAAATATTGCGCAATATTTATGCACAGGTGCTGGGCGAAAGGCCCGAAGCAGAAATCCCCCACGAACAAATCATTGCATGAACATCCAAAAAATCGTATGTGTACACCTGCTCAACAATTATACGGGCAGCCCCCTGGTGCTGAAGGATGCCATAGGTGCGTTGAAGCAGGCGGGCATGCCGGTGGACCTTTACACCAGCAAGGGGCCGGGCTTTCTGGATGATGCGCCTGCCCGCAAGTACCCCCACTGGTACCGTTGGTCGCCCAACAAGTACCGCCGTCTGCTGCATTTTATGTTCAGTCAGCTGTGGCTGTTCGTGCGCCTGCTGCGCTACTGGAAGCAGCCCGTACTCATTTATGTGAACACCATTCTGCCCTTTGGAGCAGCTCTGACAGGCTGGCTGATGGGCAAGCCCGTTTTGTATCACATACACGAAACTGCCTTTGAGCCTCCTGCTTTCACCCGTTTTTTGCTCAACATCATATCGCTCACGGCCTCCAGGCTGTTGTTTGTTTCGCGCTACCTGCAGGCCTACCATCATTTTGCCCACATCCCTTCCTGCGTGGTGTACAATGCCCTGCCCGAAGCTTTTACCGCCCGTGCCCTGCAAACAAGTAGCAAGCGGGACAGCCAGCAGGCATTTCACGTACTCATGGTGTGTTCACTGAAAAAGGCCAAGGGGATCTTTGAGTTTATTGAGATTGGCCGGCAGTTACCGCAGATGGTGTTTAGCCTGGTCATCAGCCAGAGCGAGCAGCACATAGCCCGTTTTCTGGGGAGCACCTCTGTTCCTGCCAATGTACACATTTACCCCATGCAACAGGACCTGCATGCATTTTATGCCGAAGCCGACCTGCTGTTGAGCCTTTCCCACCCTGTGGAGTGGCCCGAAACTTTTGGTATGACCATACTGGAGGGCATGTATTACGGACTGCCTTGCATTGTACCGCCTGTAGGGGCACCGCTGGAGATAGTGCGGGAGGGGGTGGAGGGTTTTCACCTGGACATGCGGGAGCCGGTGGCCATTGCCGAGAAGATCCGCTGGCTGGCGGGGCAGCCGGAGGTAATGGCCGGGCTATCGGCCCGTGCGCGCAAGCGCGCGCAGGACTTTTCCATGGCCGCTTTCAGGCGGCAGTTGCAGGCAGCGGTGCTGCAGGGGCTGTGCATTCCTACTCCCGGTGCATCACCCACAAAGGCGTAGCGAGGTGAAACAGCAGGTGCTTGGCCGTGCTGGGATAAAACCAGGAGGCAAAGAGGTTGCGTTTGTGGGTGCTCAGGGCCAGCAGGTCGATGTCATGTTCTTGAATGAACTGCTCCAGCCCTTCGCGCAACTGCTCGCATTTGATCACATGGGTTTCAAAAGGCAAATCCGGGTCGTACTGGTGAAGCTGGCGGTCCAGCTCCTGGCTGATACTGGCCTCATCCTGTGGATGAGTGGGTTGCTCGTTGGCTTCTACTACGTGCACGGCGTAAAGTTGGGGGTTTAGGGCCTGAAATTGCTGACTCAGCTGCCACAGGCGCCGGCCGTCGGTGATGGAGCCATCGGTGGCGTAAGCAATTTTTTTGATGCCCTGGTAGCGGGCTGCTCTGGGCAGGGCCAGCACGGGCACTGGTGCCCGGCGAATGGTGGCGGCCGTCACACTGCCAAAGAGGGTGCGATAGAGGGCACTTTCGCCGTGGGTACTCATCAGAATCATGTCCATGGATTCTTCGGTACAGGTGTCCACGATCTCCTCTACAGTGGCCCCTTCCACCACTGCGTAGGAAATGCGTTCAGGCGCTTTCAGCCGCAGGGGATGCACAAAACGCTCCATTCTGGCCAATAGCTGCGCTTTCATGCCGACGGCCGTTTCGGGTATGGCCATGGCGGCGCGTCCGGCACCGTAGGCCAGGGGGTCGCCCATGGCCCCAGGCGGAAGAAATACGTGCAGCAGATGCACATGTGCATCCAGGTCCTCAGCCAGGCCCAGGGCGTATTCCGCAGCAAGCATGCTGTCGTCGGAAAAATCGGTGGGAAGGAGGATCTTTTTCATAAGCTTACTAAATGAAGGTGGTTAAACTGCTCGAGGTACTCCTGCATGAGGTGAATGTACTTGCCGGCCTGCATAGCACAGGCGTTGGCCTCTTCGTAACTGCCAGTCCCCATTGCTCTAAGCATCAACACTTTGGCGCGTACATTGGCGCGGTACAACTTGTAATACACAAACAACTGGTGCTCGGCATGCGAGCCAATGGCGGGGAATTTACTCAGGTAGTGCTGTAAAAACACACTTGCCAGCTCGGAATGTCCCTGTGCATCCAGGTCCATGCATAAATAGGCAATGTCGTTCAGCACATCTATTTGCCGAAGTTCATCATTAAACTCCACACAGTCAAACACCACCGGCGGAGCATAGAGGAAAATATTGCCGGTATGCAGGTCGCCGTGGCCATCGCGCACAAAGCCTTCGTCTATACGGCGCTCCAGCAGGTCGAAGTGCTCGCTCAGGAATTGGTCCGATAAACTCAGGGCCCGCTCAATGATAGATTTGAGGGATTTTTGCCCGAAGGATTGCAGAAAAGGGATGATCTGGCGGATGTCGTTAAAATCCCGGCGCATGTTTTTGAGGGAAAGCACCGGATTCAGCACGCGGGTGTTTGCGTGGAAGTCGGCCAGCACTTCGGCCAAAGCCAGCAGGTGCTGCTCCTGCACCTCTCCCCTTTCCATCATCTGGTCCATTTGCCGGCGGGTGTCCATGCGTTTCATTTGCAGGGCATAGTCCACCACCTGGCCGGTTTTGCCTCCAATGCTCAACTGTTCTCCCTCCTGCATCACGGGCAGTACCCTGATGTACATGTCGGGGGCAAGGCGTGCATTGAGCAGCAGCTCTCTGCGGCAGTAGTAGCGCCTCAGCGACAAAGTGGAAAAATCCAGGAAGGAAAAGCGCTGCGGCTTTTTGATCTTGAAAGCATAACGGTCCGTAAGAATGAGCCAGGAAATATGCGTCTCAATCAGCCGGGGGGCAAAAGCATCATCGGGAAATGCTTTATCCCGCATGATTTGTTGTATTTGCTGAATGTTCATATTTCTTTGATTTCGTTTTGTCCAGATAAATTTCCACCATCTCTTCCGGGCTGAGCTCGCTGGAATTGAAGCAGATATAGTTGAAATCAGGCGGCTCAAAGGAGGCTTTGATTTTTTGGTACACTTCGTAATTGGCCTCGCTGTAAGTGCGCCGGTGTTTGAGGCGCTCCCGTATGTCTTCCTCATTGGCCGTGATGAGGAGATAGGAAATGCTGAAATTGAGGTGGTCAAAGCGGTGTATGAGCGCATGGCGCATGTAGGCCTCGGAAAAAGTGGCGTCTATCACCACGGTATCATGCGTTTTCAGGGCTTCGGCTGCCAGGTCGAGCATTTCCTCATATATTTTTCTTTTGGTGGCGGGATCGTACTGTCCCCTTCGAAGGGATTCGTGCCGGATCTGGTCGCTGTTGATGTGAGCGGCCCCCAGGCGCTTTGCCAGCGCACTGGCGAAGGTAGATTTTCCACTGCCGGGCAGTCCCATTACCACGATGATCTTTTTCATGTATGTTGTATTAATTTTTGGATGAAATTAGTTCTTATCTCTTTTTACGGGAATGAGGTGAAGCAGGGCTAAAGGTGATTATTGTCACCATAATTTTGTACCCCAAAACACCTCAAAGGAGAGGTGGCCAATCGCTAAAAATGGGGGATGGTATGAATATATTTAGTTTTTCGGCTTTCCTGCTGTAATTTTAGCCGATTGGATACGACTTATCACAGCACGGAAACGCGATACATGCATACATTTTATCAACACAACATTGAGCGCCTTGCCCAACAGCTGCAAAAAAGCCAGGCCCGCTATGAGCTGCTTTCCTGGTCGAGGCTGGTAGTCTTTCTGGCTTTTGTAGGCCTCACTTTTTGGGTGATTTCTATCGGGTACGAAAGCGAGGGCATCATGCTGGGTGCCGTGCTGCTGGTGCTGTTTATGTACCTGATCAAAATTCACACTGATGTGGCCGAAAAGCGGGAATACCTGCAAAATTTGCAGCAGGTCAACCAGGTGGAGGTGGAGGCGCTGGCAGGGAATATGCAGCAGTTGGATGAAGGCAGAGAGTTTGTGGATGCGGCCCATCCCTATTCCTTCGACCTGGACCTCTTTGGGCCGGCCTCGGTGTTTCAGTACCTCAACCGCAGCAGCACCCTGCCGGGCAAGCGGCTGCTGGCCCGGTGGCTGCAACAGCCGCCGCTGGAATCGGCGGAAATCAGGCTGCGACAGCAGGCGGTGGTGGAGCTGGGCCAGAAAACGGAGTGGTGCCTGCATGTACAGGCCACTGCCAGGGGCAAGATGGAGGAAATGGAGGAGGTAAATGCGCTGCGCCAATGGCTGGAAGAACCCATATTTTACCATCAACACCTGCTTTACCGCATACTGATGTGGCTCATGCCTGCTTTGCTGCTGGCTACCCTGCTGGCCTCGGGCCTGGGGGTGCTGCCGCTGCGGGTGGCAGGCCTGCTCTTCCTGGCCCAACTGGGCATTGTGGGCCTTCGCCTGGGCCATACCAACCGCCAGCAGGTGCAGGTGGGCAAAAAATCGCAACTGCTGGGCAAATATGCCGCCATTCTGCAGGCTATAGAAGGGGAAGATTTCACCTCCCAGCGCATGCAGCAGTTGCAACAACAACTGCAGGCAAGGGGCAAAACTGCCAGTGAAGCCATCACCCGCCTGGGCAGCATCAGCTACTACCTCGACCAGCGCATGAATGCCCTCATGGGCGTACTGCTCAACGGCACCCTGCTATGGGATTTGCAGTGTGTGTATCGCCTGGAAAAATGGAAGGCCCAATGGGCCGACCAACTGCCTGGCTGGCTGGAGGTAATTGCCCAAACCGATGCCTATATCGGCCTGGGACGCCTGCACTTCAACCATCCGGATTTTTGCCTGCCTCAGGTACAGGAGGGAGACTTTGTGATGCAGGCCGGGGAGCTGGGCCACCCCCTCATTCCGGCTGCGGAGCGCGTCAACAATGACATAGGCATGAAGGCGGGGGAGTTGCTCATCATTACCGGCGCCAACATGGCGGGCAAAAGTACCTTTTTGCGCACGGTGGGGGTCAACCTGCTGCTGGCCATGCTGGGGGCGCCGGTGTGCGCCCAGCAGTACCGCTTTGCGCCCATTGCCATGATCACCAGTGTGCGGGCCAGCGATTCGCTGGCCGAGCACGAGTCTTATTTTTATGCCGAGCTCAAGCGGCTCAAGCGCATCATTGAGCAGCTGAAGCAGGGGCCTGCTTTTGTGATTGTGGACGAGATGCTTCGTGGTACCAACTCGCGTGACAAACAGACCGGCTCGCGAAAATTCATTGAGCAGCTCATTCGCCTGGGGGGCACCGGCCTCATTGCCACCCACGACCTCAGCCTGGGCAAGCTGGCCGAGGTGTATCCCAATAAGGTACGCAACAAGTGCTTTGAGGTGAGCATAGAAGGCGAGCAGTTGTTTTTCGACTACAAGCTGCGCGACGGCATTTCCCAAAACCTCAACGCCACTTTTCTCATGCAGCAAATGGGCATTATGTGAGTAGGCCCATGCGAGCTGATGGCTCCCAGCCACCAGCTCGCTCACTGTCACGATTTAAGGTAAATATACCCTTTCAAACACCTTCGGTGTCATGGTTGAACGCAGTGAAATTCCCTTTAGGGGAAAGGCTGGGCTGCGCGCTGGCTTCGTGCGCCGAGGGGTCTCCTGCCGGTTGCCCAACTGCCTGGCGAACCAAAGTTTGGCCGAAGCCTAAATAGGCAAGCACTTACCCGCTGCCTCACAAGCTGAGGCTCCTTACCTTCTACCTCCTGAGCATGAGCGAGTGTCAAGTCTTTCCTACACATTTCCCACAATCGTGATCTTGTCCCCCACTTTCAGCAGGTACTGCTCCAGTTCAGGCGGGGCGCCTTCCAGCAGGTCTTTTTTAACTGTATGCAGGCTGATGATTTGGCCGTCCTTTTCGCTTGCATCGTTGGGTATGCCCCGGCGGGAATCTACAGTAACCATAAACCCTTTTTCTGCCAGCAGCGCTTCGTCTGGGTTGAATACAAGCTTGTCGTTGAGATATACTTTTACAGATGGCATGATGATATGGATTGGAAAAAGATAAATGAAATGAATTAGCCTTGTTGGGGAGGAAAGGTAGTCCCATAGGATTGCTCAATAAACTTCTGCATAGCATCATTCAGTTCCAGTTTAATGATTTCAGGCTGCGTAATGCTCTCCGGCTCAGCTTCAACGACCTGAATTTCTACCTTAAAATCGCCCTCCAGCTTTTGCTGTAGCCATTTCAGTAGTCCTTGACTAGTAATGGCTTGTAATCGCTGCTTATATGCTTCCATAGAGGGCCGAGTTTGGGTGGCTTCGTTTAGGGAGAGCCATCCCAATTCACTGCCCATTACTTGTAGTTTTGCAGCATTATTATTTCCTGATGGGGCAACACTAAGGCTAATTATAAGAATATTGCGCTCTGACTCTGAAAGTGCTGCTCTACATATAAATTCGCCGTTTACAAATATCTCAAATGCGGTCATATTGATTTGATATGTTAGTAGTTAATTAGACGGAAAAACAACAAACGAACCATCAAAAATAGTAGGAAATTTAGAGGGCTCGATTGTTGTTTATCAGCCAGTCAGTATGTTATAATTCGTCATCTGTAGGATCAATGATATTACATATTTGATCACAAGCTTGGTATTGAGCAAAGCAGTGAATACCACCAGCACCACTTGCGAGACAAGCGACCAATTGCCCCACGCAAAATGTATCCCACACCCAACCACTCGCTGCTGCTTCAAACCCTTTTTGTTTTAGGTAATCCGGCTGATATTTTATTAGTTCATTATAGATTAAAGGATTAATAATCAACAATATACATGCTGTACAGTCACTACGTGCTACACATACAGCCCAACAAACAGGGGCAGGAGCGCTACTAATAAGGATAAGTAAATATAAATAGGGGGAGTGATTTTTCAAATTAAAAAAATATTAACGTTTGAACATCAAAATGAATTCAACTTCTAACTAATTGGAAGTGAATAATTTACAAAAAAAGCGAGCTGATGGCTCCCAGCCACCAGCTCGCTCACTGTCTGCCGTGCAGCGGGCGTTCTCTGGTACCTAACCCGCAGGAGATATTTCGGCCCTGCAAAGCCCCACGCACGGTCCCGCCTTCCCGCTTACGGGATTTCACGTCGTTCAACAACCTGACAGCTTATGCTGTTGGGGCGATTGCGGGATCATACACCGCCGATCATGGCGTGCTTCGCACGCCAATATACCGAAAGCCCCAAACTGAAGCCGCCTGGCATGCTGGATATATGGAATAAAAAAAGTCTTTTTTGAAGGCTGAAATGTCCTGCCCCCTTCCTATCTTCGCCCCGCCAAAAACAGGGGGTATATGTGGGGGCACACAGGGTGAGAAATCGCATTAAAAAATAAATTGATAGCTGACGGCTGGTAGAATAGGGAAAAGACTGAATTGATACAATTGCCGCGAATTTGTTTGGACATTGTACTGATAATAGAGAAAAAAGGGATTTTGTCGGCTGTAGGCATTGTACAGCCCCAGGGTCCAAACTCGCTCACCTTTGGGTTTTTGCTTTTTGAATTGTGCCGAAACGTCCATACGGTGATAAGCGGGCATTCTGAACTGGTTTTTCCCGCCATAATATTCAGCCGAATAAAAGGGCAGCAGGGGGTAATCCGTGATGCCTGCGGGGCGAATAACGGAATAGGAAGCACGGGCCAGCGTGAGGGCCTGCCCGCTGCTGTAAACCCAATTGGCAGAAAGGGTGATTTTTTTGTTTAGCTGATAATTCAGCACCAGGGCAAAGTCATGTCTGCGGTCGTATTTGTAGGGATATGAGCGGCCGTGGTTGAGCTGGGCAAATTGCCGGCGATTGAAAGACAAGGTATAGCCGATCCAGCCCGTGAGTTTGCCATATTTTTTTTGCAGCAGGCATTCCAGTCCATATACCTTGCCTTTTCCACCCGTAACCACTTTGTTCTGCCAATCATTTCCCCCCACCAGCACACTGGCTTCTTCCTGATAGGCAATGAGTTGTTGCATTTGTTTATAAAATGCTTCTATGCTTAGCTCTATACCCTTTGCCTCATGAGCAACCCCCACTACCCATTGACGGGCAATTTGTGGGGGAATGCGGTTGGTAGCTGGTACCCAGAGGTCGGTGGGCAGGCCAGTGTTGGAATTGGTGAGCAGATGCACATACTGCTGCATACTGCTGTATGCAGCCTTAAGGGCAGTGTGGGCGCCCAGGTGAACGTTCATCGACAGTCGCGGTTGAAGGGAGAAGTAAGCTTTTTTACTGGCAACATAGTTGCCGGTGTGCATCCCCATATTGGCAGTAACATGCTCCCCTATTCTCCAGCTATCTTCCAGGTACAAACTCCACTCCAGGGCCTCAAAAGCTTGGGTGCCCATGGCAGAGTCCTGCCCCATGTTGTTGGCGCGTTCCTGCACGGTCGTCATATTGGGCCTGAATTGGTGATACACCACTTGGGCACCATAACGCAGGTGATGACGGGCATGGGCGTAATGTTCGATGTTGCATTTGAGGAGCCAGTCCTCCACACTTGAGCTAAACTGATAGCGTGACTGCTCCAACAGGCGCCCACCAGTCTCCTTGCTTTGGCTTTGGGCCAATGTTTGGTAGCGAAAGCGGGTATAGCCCATATTGATATTGAAAAACAGCCGGGGGCTGTGAAGGTGGTTCCACTTGAATGCCCCCATTAAGTTTCCCCAATTTTGGCGCCCCCTGGCCGAATAGCGAACGTCCTCTTCTTGGTTTTCACCTGTTTCCCGAAAAAACAGGCGGTCATCCCCTGTATAAAAGCTGGCAAAAAGCTGGTCCTTGTGGGAAATGATGCGGTTCCATTTGGCATTTAAGTCATAAAAGTTATATCCCTCGTTTGAATCAAAGCCGTAGGAAAGCCTAGAAAGTACCCAAGAAACAGGCCCCAGGGTAGAGGCCCGGGCCGAAATCAAAAAGGAAGTCGTGTCTTTTTTGATGGGCCCATTCAAGGAAAAACGGCCCGAAAGTACCCCCAGGCTGACATTTCCATTTATTTTTTGCTTATTCCCCTCCTTCATGCGCACCTCCATCACCGATGATAAACGGCCTCCGTAGCGGGCGGGAAACGCTCCTTTAATTAGTTGGCTATGGCTGATGGCATTGGCATCAAATAGCGATACAAATCCGCCCAGGTGGGTTACATAATAGAGGGGCATATCATCCAGCAGTATGAGGTTTTGGTCCGGGCTCCCCCCACGTACATAAAGGGCAGCACTTCCTTCAGTACCTGACTGCACACCAGGCATGAGTTGGTAAGCCTTGAGTACATCCACTTCTCCCAGCAAAGTGGGCAACTCTCCTATCTGGGCCGTAGAAATTTCGAGGCTGCTCATTTGCAGGCGCTTGTCAATGGGGTTCTCTGCTTCAATGTTTACTGTCGCCAGTTCATAGCCCGGCACCATTTCTATGTCTAAGGTACTGTCGGCATGCAGCATAAAAACATGCCTTTGGGCTATATAGCCCTGAAAGGCCACCTTGAGGTGAAAGTAATTGCTTTGCTTAAGCTGCAGGCTGTAAAAACCATAATGGTTGGTGAAGGTACCCGTTTTGCTCAGGGTATCGAGCAGGCTCACGCCTATGAGGGGCTCTTTGGTTTCAGCATCCCGTACATAACCACTGAGGGTATGGCTTTGGGTCCTACCCAAAGTTACTAATAGTAGCACTGGCAGCAGCAAAATGCCTGTTTTCAACCTATGGCTATTCATAGGCATTTATTCAATGAATCGAAGTAAGACCTCCCGCTCATTATATGCGGCAAAAATGCCCAGTCCTCCCTGCACATTGGTGTACATTTCGGTTGGGTCTCCAATCAGTCGCAACTCGTACAAGTCGCCAAGCGAAAACTGTGTAAAACCAGGCCCCTGGTTAAAGCGGTG
>RFHT01000057.1 GCA_003696835.1 Bacteroidota bacterium | reverse complement strand
TCTGCAGGCGGTGCCCGACTCGGCGGGCACCCTGCTGAGCTGGAACCCCTACCTGGAATGGCAGGGGGGCGTAGCGGGTTATCAGATCCAGTTTTACCTGGAGGCCTTTGGGCAGTATGTCACCATTGGAGAAGTAGGAGGAAATGTGCTGAGCTTTACCGATACCACGGGCGTCATTCAGCAGGGGCACTACTGTTACCGCGTGCTGGCCTTCGAAGCGGGCGGCAACTTCCAGCAGAGTGTTTCCAATGAGGTATGTGTACGCAACGATCCGGACTTGCATTTGCCCAACGCCTTTACGCCCAACAATGACGGCATCAATGACGTCTTTCTGCTCAAAGGGGTGTTTGTCAATGGGTTTTATATGGCCATATACGACCGCTGGGGCAGGCAAGTGTTTGAGAGCCGTGACATCAATATGGGCTGGGATGGCAGGTACATGGGCCGGGATATGCCGGAGGGGGTATATGCCGTTGTGGTATGGGGGCTGGGCTTCGACGGCCAGCGCATCAAGCGCACGGGCACCCTTACGCTCATCCGCTAGGAGCAGAGCAGGGTATTGGTTATCAATTATTCAGCCTAACCCTGCAAACGTTAAAAAAATACCAACAAACCATAGATTAGCTTAAAAATATTTCAGACTTCATTGGGAAAAAGTGGGCAGATGTGTATCTTTGTCCGCTTTTTATTTCACTTTAATCAATCCATGCCATGAAAGTAGCAGTTGTAGGCGTTACCGGCCTGGTAGGCCAGGAAATGCTGAAAACCCTCGAAGAGATGAATTTTCCGGTATCCGAGCTCATTCCGGTGGCTTCGGCCAGGTCGGTGGGCAAACAGCTTGAGTTTCGCAAACGGCCTTATACCGTGATGAGTGTGGAAGATGGCATAAAGGCCAAACCGGACATTGCGATTTTTTCGGCCGGGGGAAGTGCCAGCCGGGAGTATGCGCCCCAATTTGCTGCTGTGGGTACCACGGTGGTGGACAACTCCTCGGCCTGGCGCATGGACCCAGAGGTGCCCCTGGTGGTGCCCGAAATCAACATGGACTCGGTAAAGGGGGCCAAAATCATTGCCAACCCCAATTGCTCCACCATACAAATGGTGCTGGCCCTGGCGCCCCTGCACCGTGCCTACACCATCAAAAGGGTGGTGGTATCTACCTACCAGAGCGTAACGGGTACGGGCAAGGCGGCCGTGGATCAGCTCATGGCTGAACGCCAGGGGCAGGAAGGCCCCAGGGTGTATCCCCATCCCATTGACCTGAACTGCATTCCCCATTGCGATGTGTTTCTGGAAAATGACTATACGCGGGAGGAAATGAAGATGGTGAATGAAACGCGCAAAATTCTGAACGACGACCGCATACAAATCACCGCTACTGCAGTGCGGGTACCGGCCATTGGCGGCCATTCCGAGGCGGTGAACGTGGAGTTTGAAAAGCCCTTTGAAATAGCGGAAGTAAAGCGGCTGCTGAGTGAGACTCCGGGCCTGGTGGTGATGGATGACGTGAGCAACAATCTCTACCCCACTCCTCGTTTTGCCCAGGGCAAAAATGAGGTATTTGTAGGGCGTATCCGCCGCGACCCCACCGTACCCCACGGCCTGAACCTCTGGATAGTGGCCGACAACTTGCGCAAGGGGGCTGCCACCAATGCCGTACAAATTGCTTTGCAATTGGTGGGCAAACTCCAAAAAGCCTGAACAAGCCATTGCTCATGAACACTTATACCCGCTCAGAACTGGCTTTGCGCAACGGACAGGAACGGGAGGAAATCTGGGTGGCCTATCAGGGTATTATATACGATGTAAGCCACAGCCGCCACTGGCGCAGCGGCATACACTACAGCCACTGGTCGGGGCAGGACCTCACCGATGAGCTGGTCGATGCCCCGCATGGGGAGTATGTGTTCAAGCGCTGCAAGGTAGTGGGTAAGCTCAAGGATTGAGGCCCGCAGCCGGTGAGCGGTATGTTTTCCCAACTATCCCCCATACAACAGGGCAGCATACCGGCGGGACGGAAGTCCGGCCAATATGCTGCACCTGATTGGGGTCCATTCACTTACTTCATTCCTTTAATCTAGTAGCCCGGGTTTTGTACCAGGTTGGGGTTGGCGTTGATTTCGCGCTGGGGAATGGGAAAGATAAAAGGATCGCTGTTGGGGTCATTGCTGCCGACGGGGATTTGCAGTCGGCGGTGGTCATGGATTTTAAAGCCCTCGTGTGCCAGCTCCAGGCGCCTTTCGAGCAGGATGTCGTCCAGAGTGATGCTGGTGGCCGCCGGCAGGCCGGCACGGGTGTGTACTTCGTTGTAATCATCCACGGGTGTGGCGCCGGTGGCAGTGCCCAGGCGCTGGTTGCACTCAGCGCGTATGAGGTACATTTCGGCCAGGCGAATGAGGGGGATGTTGCCAAACTGGTTGTTCCATTTACCCGTACGGATGGCGCCATTGCCTTCGTAGTAGAGGGCCAGGCGCTGGTCGTTGGGGTCGTACAGGCTCAGGTGGCCTTCCAGTATGTCGATGTCGCCATCGCGGCCGCCAAAGTCAGGAATGGAGTAAAAGGTGTTCATGTTGTTCACCCCATCCTGTGAAGTGACCCGAATGGCAAAAACGTACTCGGGCACATTGCTGTCCTGGTTAAAGGCATCGGCATAGTTGCCCATGAGGGTATAGTTGCCGGAGGCGATGACGCGGTCGGCGGCGTCGCGTGCCGCCTGGTAGTTGCGCTGCTGCAAGTACACCCGTGCCAGCACAGCAGCGGCTGCGCTGGTATTGGCAAAGACGCCATTGGAGGAGGGCAGCTTGCTTTCAGCCTGGCTGAGGTCTTCTATGATCTGGGCATAGACCTCCTCCACGGTATTTCGGCTCACCTGGTTTTCCTTACTGATCCCCCGTGTAGGGGTAATTACCAGGGGTACGCCCAGCTGACTGTTGGTTTGGCCATCTTCGTACTGCTTGGCATAAAAGCGCACCAGCTCGAAGTAGAGGATGCCCCGAATGAAGCGGGCTTCCCCTTCCACGCGGTCACGGTCGGCGGGGTTTACCTTGTCCAGTGCACTGAGCACATTATTGGCCACGTTGATGGCTTCGTAGGATTCCAGCCAGAGCTCCTGGGCATCGAGGTTGGAGGAAATCATGCGTTTGTTGAATATCTCCCTGGGCGAGTTGAAGGTACCCACCCACTGTATTTCATCATCTCCGCCCAGCAACTCGGAGTTGCGCAGAGCATTGCCCCCAAAGACGTCTCCGTTTGAAAGGGCATCATAGGCCCCTACCAGTGCGGTTTTGATGTTTTTGTCGCTATTCAGGGCCAGGTTCTCCGAAATACTCTGGGCCGGCTCCAGTTCCAGCTGTTCGGTACAGCCGGCCAGCAGCGCTACCACAAGCAGCGCCAGTATGTTGTATTTATATAATGCATTCATATTTTTTTGTTTGATTCAGGTTAACTC